>JAFECV010000408.1 GCA_018241985.1 Pseudomonadota bacterium
GCGTGCACCGCAGAGCACGCTGTCGGTGACCAGATGCAGTCCGGCCACGCGGGACGCACCATCCAACATCGGATCACGCATGCACTTTGAGCTTCAGCCGCTGTGCAAAGCTCGCCTCGTCCAGCAGCTGCAGGCCGTCGAGCAGTTCGATCTGCAGCCGGCCGACGCCGGCTTGCGCAGCCTGCGTGCGTTCGGCCGCCAGTTCGCCGACCACGCCGAGCACCGCCATCGCGGCAACCGTTGCGCGCCAGGTGTCAGGCTGCACCGCGGCGAACGCGCCGACCAGCGCGCTGGCCGAGCAGCCGACGCCGGTGACGCGGGTCATCCACGGGTGACCGTTCGACAGCACGGCCCAGCGGCCGCCGGCGTCGACCACATGGTCGTCGGCTCCGCTGACGCAGACGGTGGCCTGCAGTTCGTGCGCGAGCGCGCGGGCCGCATCGACCGCGTCGTTCGACGAGCTGGCGCTGTCGACGCCACGCGTTGCGGCGGCCTGGCCGGCGACGCTCATCACCTCCGATCCATTGCCACGCACCACGCTGGGCGCGCCGGTGCGCAGCAGCTCGGCGAGCGCCGCGTTGCGGTACGGCGTCGCGCCGGCGCCGACCGGGTCGAGCACCACGGGCACGCCGCGCTTGCGTGCCGCGGCGAGCGCCAGCTGCATTGCCGCGGTCCAGTCGGGCGCCAGAGTGCCGATGTTCAGCACCAGCGCCCCTGCGATGCCGACCATGTCGGCCACCTCTTCCTTCGCGTGCGCCATCACCGGCGACGCGCCGACGGCCAGCAGCGCATTCGCGCTGTAGTTCATCACGACGAAGTTGGTGATGTTGTGCACCAGCGGCGCCTGCCGGCGCACCGCCTGCAGGTCGGCCCAGAGGGCGGCTGAGTCGATGGAGTTCGCGTTCATGGAGTGAATGGCTGTTGTGCCGAGCGACGGCGAAAGGAGATTCCGCGCCAGAGCGCGTCATGCGATCGGGTCAAAATTATCTTCGAACCGATGCGCTGCCGTCAGGCCGCCGCGGGCGATCCGCCGTCGGGCTTGTTCGCTGCGGTGAGGTGCCGGTGCAGCGTGCTGCGGTGCACCCCGAGCAGGTCCGCCGCGCGGCTGATGTTGCCGTCGCAGGCCGCGATCGCGGCCGCGATGTTGGAGTCGATCACCAGCCGCAGGTTCGCGGGTTGCGCCCCGGCGACTCCGCCACCTCCTGCATCAACTGCCGGCGCGATTGCTGCCGCCCCGTCGCTCGACGCGATCCAGGCATCGCGCACGTCGAGCGGCAGGTCCCCGAGTTCGATGCAGCTGTTGCGGTCGGCGAGCGCGATCAGCGTCTGCGCCGCGCCGACCAGTTGCCGCCAGTTGCCCGGCCATTCATAGTGCAGCAGCGCCTCGCGCGCCTGCGGACTGAGCCGCACCTCGCGTTGATGCAGCATCGCGTCGAGGAGGCGGCCGATCTGCTCCGCCGCATCGGGCAACTCGCGCAGCGGCCGCAAGCGCACGATGAAGTGCTGCAGCCGGTAGTACAGGTCGGCGCGAAACTGGCCCTGCGCAACCATGGCGTCCAGCGCGCGGTGCGTGGCGCAGACCAGTGCGAAGTCCACGGCCTGCGCTTGGCTGCCGCCCAGCGACTTGACCTCGCGGTCCTGCAGCACGCGCAGCAGCCGCGCCTGCAATGCCAGCGGCATGTCGCCGATTTCGTCGAGGAACAGGATGCCGCCCTGCGCCTGCCGGATTAGCCCGGCATAGCCCTTGCGCTTCGCTCCAGTGAACGCGCCTTCCTCGTAGCCGAACAGTTCGGCCTCGATCAGCCCCTCGGGCACGGCCGCGCAGTTGATCGCGACGAAGGGCCCTGCGCGGCGCCGGCTGGCGGCGTGCAACTGGCGCGAGAACACCTCCTTGCCCACGCCCGACTCGCCCAGCACCAGCACCGGGATGCCGCTCTCGAGCACGCGCACCGCGCGCTCGAGCTGGATGTCGCGCTCCGGATCGCCGATGACGGGCGGCTCGCCCGGGCCGGCGGCCGGCGCACGCAGGTCGGCCGCGATCGCGATGCCGCGGGAGCTGGGAGGTTCGGCCCAACGCGCAACCCAGGTGGACCGCTGCCCAGGGCGGACGCCTTCGGGCAGCAGCACCAGCTGCGAAGTGCCACGGCCCTCGGCCGGCAGGCTGCCGAACAGGCTCGTCAGCGGGCGTCCGCGCAACTGGTCGAACGGAAGCCCCAGGCTGCGCAATGCCGCGCGATTCGCGCCGACGACGGCGCCGTTGCGCACCCACAGCAGCGCTTCCCGGTGCGAGCCGAGCAGCGCCGGATCGTGGCCAAAGCGCAGGATCTCGGTGTACTGCGGCGCCGAGTTCAGCGCCATGCGGTGTTCGATGTGTTGTGCGGCCATGCGCAACAACCACAGGGTCTGCGGCTGGATGCCGCGCGGATTGCCGGTGACGTCGAGCACGCCGAGCAGTCGCCCATCGGGTGATACCAGCGGCGCCGAGGTGCAACCCAGAATGCCGTTGCACTGCAGGTAGTGCTGCGGCCCGAGCACGGTGACCGGCGCCTGCTCCTTCAGCGCGGTGCCGATCGCGTTGGTGCCGCGGCGCGATTCCGACCAGTCGACGCCGGGCATCAGCGCGACGCGCTCGGCCTTGCTCATAAAGTCGCCCGAGCCGATCGTGTCGAGGATCAGTCCGTCCGGGCCAGCGAGCACGGCCACCACGCGCGCGTCGGCCAATGCCTCGGCCAGCGATTCCAGTTCGGGCAGCGCGTGACGCCACAGGCGGTCGTGCGCGGCGCGCCG
>JAFECV010000409.1 GCA_018241985.1 Pseudomonadota bacterium
GACCGGCGTCAAGCTGCTGCAGTAGCGCCGCGCGGCGCGCGCGGCGATCCACCGCTCGCCGAGGGTGGTTCGCTGCGATAGGTTTTACGCCTGCGCCTCTTTCGTTCTCCTTTCATCAACGCCGGGCCGCGCACTGCGCGCGGTTTGTTTCACGGTCACCCGCGTCCATGCGCGCTGGTCGGAGTCTTGCGTCGCCCGCGTCGTCCATCTACAGTGAGCCTGACGACAAGCGCGGTCGACAGGGCGCGCTTGTCAACGGCCGCGCGCCCGGCGGGCGAGAGCGCAGCCGCCCCAGCGGTTGATCGGCACACGACCGGAGACACGACATGGAAATCCGCAACCCATCCCCCGGCCTGTACAACGAAGACTTGGCGCCGGCGCGCGAACGCAACTGGGGCGCGTTCAGTATTTTCAACGTCTGGACTTCGGACGTGCACAGCCTGTGGGGCTACTACCTCGCGGCCAGCCTGTTCATGCTGTGCGGCAGCTTCGTCAATTTCATCCTGGCGATCGGCATCGGTTCGCTGGTGATCTATTTCCTGATGAGCCTGATCGGCTACGCCGGCGCGAAGACCGGGGTGCCGTATCCGGTGCTGGCACGCTCGTCGTTCGGCGTCTGGGGCGCGAACCTCGCGGCGATCGTGCGCGCGATCGTCGCCTGCTTCTGGTACGGCGCGCAGACCTCGGCCGCATCGGGCGCGGTGGTCGCGCTGCTGGTGAGGAACGACGCCATCATGGCGTTCCACCAGCACAGCCACCTGCTCGGCCATTCCACGCTCGACGTGATCTGCTACGTCGTGATCTGGGCGCTGCAGCTGCTGATCATCCAGAAGGGCATGGAGACGGTGCGCAAGTTCCAGGACTGGGCCGGCCCGGCGGTCTGGGTCGCGATGCTGGTGCTGGCGATCTGGCTGGCCGTGAAGGCCGGTGGCCTCTCGTTCTTCGACAACAGCATCCCGATGGACGTGCTGCTCGACAAGACCAAGGATGTCGGCATCAGCGGCCAGCCGGGCACGTTCTGGGCGCTGATGGCGGTCGGCGCGACCTGGGTCACCTACTTCGCCGCGCTGTACCTGAACTTCTGCGACTTCTCGCGCTTCGCGAAGAACCGCGAAGCGGTGACGAAGGGCAACCTGTGGGGCCTGCCGGTGAACCTGATCGCGTTCTCGCTGGTCGCCGGCATCACGACGATCGCCGCGTACAAGGTGTACGGCGAGGTGCTGCTGCACCCGGACGAGATCTCGGCCAAGTTCGACAGCTGGGTGCTCGCGGGGATCGCCGCGCTGACCTTCGCGGTCGCGACGTTGGGCATCAACGTGGTGGCGAACTTCGTGTCGGCCGCGTTCGACATCTCGAACGTGTTCCCGAAAGTGATCAGCTTCAAGAAGGGCGGCTACATCGCAGCGCTGATCGCGCTGGTGCTCTATCCGTTCGCGCCGTGGGAAGGCGGCGCCGCGCATTTCGTGAACGCGATCGGCTCGGTGATGGGCCCGCTGCTGGGCGTGATCCTGACCGACTACTACCTGGTCGCGAAGGGCCAGGTGAACGTGCCGGCGCTGTACCAAGAGCACGGCGAGTACCGCTACGAGGGCGGCTGGAACGTGAACGCGCTGATCGCGACCGCGGTCGGCGCGGTGTTCTCGACCATCCTGCCGACCTTCACCGATCTGCTGCCGTCCTGGTGGGGCATCTACGGCTGGTTCTTCGGCGTGGTGATCGGCGCGGTCGTGTATTTCGTGATGGCCACGCTGCGGCCGCGCCGGGCGGCGGTGCGCGCGCCGGCCTGATGCAGCGCGCGGCCGGCGGCCCGGGCCTTGCCCGGACCGTTCAGGTCGCCTGCTGGTGCCGCGCGTGGATCTTCTGCATGCCGCCGATCCAGCGGTCGTAGTCCTGGCCCTTTGCCCTGAAATATTCCAGCACCTGCGGGTGCGGCAGGATCAGGAAGCGCTCGTCTCGCATCGTGGCCGTCACCTCGGCCGCCACCTGTTCGGGCGTGAGGATGCCGTCCTGCCCGGCCGAGCCGCCGTCGCCGGGGACCATGCCGGTGCGCACCGCCTGCGGGCACAGGCATGACACCCGCACGCCGCGGCGTCCGTAGGCGATGCGCAGCCATTCGGCGAACGCGAGCGCCGCGTGCTTGGTCACGCCGTACGGCGCGGACTCGACGATGTTGAGCAGGCCGGCGGCCGACGCGGTGACGATGAAATAGCCCTCGCCGCGCGCCGCCATCTCGGGCACCACCGCGCGCGCGGCCCAGATGTGGGCCATGCCGTGGATGCGCCACATCTGCTCCCACAGCGCGTCCTCGAGCTCGAAGCCGCCGGCGCGCCCGATGATGCCGGCGTTCGACACGTAGACATCGACCTGCCCGAAGCGCCGCCGCGCCGCTAGGGCCAGCGCCTGGATGTCGGCTTCGCGGCCGACGTCGCAGCGC
Organism: Pseudomonadota bacterium; assembly: GCA_018241985.1. GTDB lineage: Bacteria > Pseudomonadota > Gammaproteobacteria > Burkholderiales > Burkholderiaceae_C > Rhodoferax_A. The sequence goes on from JAFECV010000409.1 coordinate 2,435, forward strand.
ACCGCCATCGCGGCGGGGCCGATGCTTTGCGCCAGCGCCTCGGCCGGCGCGAGGTTGAGATCGGCCAGCACCACGCCGCGCGCGCCGTCCTGGGCAAAGCGCTTCGCGATGCCGGTGCCGATGCCGCTGGCGGCGCCGGTCACGATCGCGACCTTGTCGCGTATCTCCATGAGGTTCTCCTTGGGTTCGAGTCTTTGCGAAACGGCCAGTATCGCGCAGCGAGCCGCTGGCCGATGCCACGCGGGGGACAGCTCGGGCACTGAGAAAATCTGAGCCATGAAGCAAGCTGACCTGCGTCTGAACCTGACGACCAAGCGCACGCGCAAGCGTGAGTTCCTGGGTGAGATGGA
>JAFECV010000040.1 GCA_018241985.1 Pseudomonadota bacterium
CGACCGCAACGTGGTCCTGGTCAAGGGCGAAGTCGTGTTCGAGGGCCGCTCGCAGCAGATCCATGCGCGCCCGGAGCTGCTGACGCAATACCTGGGCGTTTGATCGCGCTGACAGGCCCTAGTCAATGCCGAGCACGGTTTCAACAAGAAAAGTGGCGCAAGCCGGCGCGGATGGCTCGCAGGTTGCTACCAAAAGAGTAGCAATCGGGTTGGTGCTCGCCTCCATCGGCGCGGTCGCGTTCAGCGGCAAGGCGATCATCGTCAAGCTCGCGTACCGCTATGGCGTGGATGCGGTCACGCTGATCATGTACCGCATGCTGTTCGCGCTGCCGCTGTTCGCGGCGATGGCGTGGTGGGCCGGGCGCGGCAAACCGCGGCTCACGCGGCGCGACTGGGCCGGCGTGCTCGGCCTGGGTTTTTCGGGCTACTACCTCGCGAGCTTCCTCGACTTCGCCGGGCTGGTCTACATCACCGCGAGCTTCGAGCGACTGATCCTGTACCTGAACCCGACGCTGGTGCTGCTGTTCGGCTGGCTGCTGTACCGCTATCGCCCGACGCGCCAGCAAGTGCTCGGCATGGCGGTGAGCTACTGCGGCGTGCTGCTGGTGTTCGGCCACGAGTTCGAGGCCGGCGCCGGCGGCAGCTCCGGCGCGGCCGCCGCCTGGGGCGCGCTGCTGTGCTTCGGCAGCGCGGTCAGCTACGCGGGCTACCTGGTCTACAGCGGCGAGTTCGTGAAGCGCCTCGGCTCGCTGCGGCTCGTGGGCCTGGCGACCAGCGTCGCGTGCCTGCTGTGCATCCTGCAGTTCCTGCTGCTGCGGCCGCTTGTCGCGGCGCAGGTCGCGCCGCAGGTGATCTGGCTGTCGGTGCTGAACGCGTCGGCGTGCACCGCGGTGCCGGTGCTGCTGGTCATGATGGCGATCGAGCGCATCGGCCCGGCGCTGGCCGCGCAGACCGGCATGATCGGGCCGCTGTCGACGATCGCGATGAGCGTGCTGATCCTCGGCGAGCCGTTCACCGCGTGGATCGCTGCCGGCACGGTGTTGGTGATTGCGGGTATCTTCGTCTTCACCAGACGGTAGGAATTTCGTTGGAGGCGTGATGGATCTGGGCATAGCCGGGAAATGGGCGCTGGTCTGCGGCGCGAGCAAGGGGCTGGGGCTGGGCTGCGCGCGGGCGCTGGTGCGTGAAGGGGTGAACGTGGCGATCGTCGCGCGCGGCGCCGAGGCGCTGCAGGCGGCGGAGGCCGCGCTGCGCGCCGAGGCGGCGTGGGCCGGCAGCGGGCAGAAGGTGGTCGCGGTGGCGGCCGACATCGCGACCGACGCGGGCAGGGCGGCGGCGTTCGCGGCACCGGGTGGCCCGGGGCGGGACTTCGACATCGTCGTGACCAACGCCGGCGGGCCGCCGCCGGGCGACTTCCGTTCGTGGGAGCGCGACGCCTGGCTGCGCGCGATCGACGCGAACATGCTGACGCCGATCGAGCTGATCCGCGCGACCGTCGACGGCATGGCGGCGCGCGGCTTCGGGCGCATCGTCAACATCACGTCGAGCGCGGTGAAGGCGCCGATCGACATCCTGGGCCTGTCGAACGGCGCGCGCAGCGGGCTGACCGGCTTCGTCGCCGGGGTCGCGCGCAGCGGCCTCGCGGCGCGCGGCGTCACGCTGAACAACCTGCTGCCGGGGCGCTTCGACACCGACAGGCTGACCGGCACGCTCGAGGCGACCGCGAAGAAAGCCGGCCGCAGCGTCCAGGACATCCGCGCCGCGCAGCAGCGGCAGATCCCGGCCGGGCGCTTCGGCACGCCCGACGAGTTCGGCGCGATCTGCGCGTTCCTGTGCAGCGCGCACGCGGCCTATATCACCGGGCAGAATCTGCTGGCCGACGGCGGGGCCTATCCGGGGACGTTCTAGAATCCCGAAAGCCGTTGTCTCGCGGCGCGATAGGGTCGCCGCTCACGACAGGCATGCTCGGGAGTTTGAAGCCATGACATCCATCCCCTCCAAGGCAGTCCGCATCGACAGGCAGGGCGGACCGGAAGAACTCAAGCTGGTCGAGGTGACGGTCGGCGACCCGGGCCCGGGCGAAATCCGCATCCGCCACCACGCGATCGGGCTGAACTACATCGACGTCTACCAGCGCGACGGCACCTACAAGCTGCCGGTGCCGCTGCAGCTCGGCATGGAAGGCGCCGGCGTGATCGAGGCGGTGGGCGAGGGCGTCGTGCACCTGAAGGCGGGCGACCGCGCGGCCTACACCGGCCAGCCGCCCGGCAGCTACTGCGAGGTTCGCGTGATGCCGGCCAAGCAGGTGTGCCGGCTGCCCGATTCGATTTCGTTCGAGACCGGCGCGGCGATGATGCTCAAGGGCATGACCGCCGAATACCTGCTCCTGCGCGCGCTGCCGCAGGGCGGGCTCGAGCCCGGCGACTTCGTGCTGTTCCACGCGGCGGCCGGCGGCGTCGGGCTGATCGCCTGCCAGTGGGCGAAGGCGCTGGGCCTGAAGCTGATCGGCACCGCCGGCTCGCCCGAGAAATGCAAGCTCGCGCTCGAAAACGGCGCCGCGCATGCGATCAACTACCGGACCGAGGACTTCGCCGCGCGCGTGAAGGAGATCACCGGGGGTGCGATGGTCAAGGTGGTGTACGACTCGGTCGGCAAGGACACGTTCGACAAGTCGCTCGACTGCCTGCGCCCGTTCGGGCTGATGGTGAGCTTCGGCAACGCATCCGGCCCGGTGCCGCCGATCGCGCCGGGCGTGCTGGCGGCCAAGGGTTCGCTGTACCTGACGCGCCAGACGCTGTTCACCCACATCGCGACGCGCGAGAGCACGCAGGCGATGGCCGACGCGCTGTTCGCGGTGGTGGAAAGCGGCCAGGTCAAGATCCATATCGACCAGCGCTTTGCGCTGGCCGAGGTGCAGCAGGCGCACCGCGCGCTCGAGGCACGCCGCACCACCGGCTGCACGGTGCTGCTGCCCTGATGTGCTGATTCGCTGATCCGCAGCTTCCGCGACTTCCGTGACCGCCTGGCACCCCGATCCGGCCTGGGTTTCCGCCGTGCGCGCGTCGGCGAACCAGCCGCCGCGAGCCAAGCGCCTGCCGCTGGTGGCCGGCGGCGCGGCGATCGGCTCGGTGGAACCGGGTTTTCTGGAACAAATCACCCGCTCGTCCGCGGAGGACCTTCGCAGGCTGCTACTAAAAATAGAGCAGAACGGAGTCGTCGGCTGGCACCTGGGCGGCGAGGTCACGGCGACGCTCGGCTGCCTCGCCGAGGCGCTGCGCAGCGCCGGGCGCTCGCCAGCCTGGCGCAACGAGCAGCTCGCGGTCTGCGACGAGGCCGGGCACCGGCTCGGCACGGTCGAGCGCGCCCTCGCCCGGGTGCTCGGCATCAGGACGCGCGCGGTGCACCTGGTCGGCGCGCGCGCCGACGGCCGGGTCTGGGTGCAGCAGCGCGCGTTCGACAAGCCGAACGACCCGGGTCTGTGGGACACGATGGTCGGCGGCATGGTGGCCGCCGACGACACGGTGCTGGCCGCGCTCGCGCGCGAAACGGCCGAGGAGGCCGGGCTCGCGCTCGATGCGCTGCAGCCGCTGGCGCACGGCGGCCGGGTATTCACGCACCGGCCCACGCCCGACGCCGGCGGCGCCGGCTACATGGTCGAGCAGACCGACTGGTACCACTGCACCGTGCCCGACGGGATGGAGCCCGAGAACCGCGACGGCGAGGTCGCCCGCTTCGCGCTGCTCACGCAGGGCGAACTGCTGGCGCGACTGCAGCGCGACGAGTTCACGACCGAAGCGTCGATGATCCTGGCCAAGTGGGTGGGATGACCCACCCCCAGTCTTCGCGCACGGCGTGTCGCTGATGCCCCGTCCCCGCTTCCTGCCCGACGATTTCACGCTCGCGCTGGTCGGCGTCGTGCTGCTGGCGAGCATCCTGCCGGCGCGCGGCGGCTTCGTGCCGGTGGTCGATTTGCTCACCACGGTCGCGATCTCGCTGCTGTTCTTCCTGCACGGCGCGAAGCTGTCGCGCGAGGCGATCATCGCCGGCGCGACCCATTGGCGGCTGCATCTGCTGGTGTTCGCCAGCACCTTCGTCGTGTTTCCGCTGGTGGGTGTCGCGCTGCGGCCGGTGCTGGCGCCGCTGGTCACGCCCGAGCTGTACCGCGGCGTGCTGTTCCTGTGCATGCTGCCGGCCACCGTGCAGTCGGCGATCGCGTTCACCTCGGTCGCGCGCGGCAACGTCGCGGCCGCGGTCTGCAGCGCGTCGGCGTCCACGCTGATCGGCACCTTCGTCACGCCGGTGCTGGTGAGCCTGCTGGTGGTGCGGCACCACCCGGGCGCGGCCGGCGCCTGGAGTTCGATCGGCCACATCATGCTGCAGCTGATGGCGCCGTTCGCCGCCGGGCAGTTGCTGCGGCGCTGGATCGCGCCGTGGCTGGCGCGGCACGGCACGGCGCTGAAGGCGGTGGACCAGGGATCGATCCTGCTCGTGGTCTACACCGCGTTCAGCGCGGCGGTGGTGCAGGGCCTGTGGCAGCAGGTGCCGGCGCTGGCGCTCGCCGGGCTGCTCGTGGTCTGCGTGGTGATCCTCGGCCTGATGCTGACCTGGACCAGCCAGAGCGCGCGCCGCCTCGGGTTCTCGGAGGAGGACCGGATCACCGTGGTGTTCTGCGGCTCGAAGAAGAGCCTGGCCAGCGGCATCCCGATGGCCAGCGTGCTGTTCGCGCCGCAGGCGGTCGGCGCGATCGTGCTGCCGCTGATGCTGTTCCACCAGATCCAGCTGATGGTCTGCGCGGTGCTGGCGCGCCGCTGGGCGAAGCGGCCGCAGCGCGAGCCGGCGCCGTCGTCCGATCGAGGTGCGGCGCGCGAGCCGGCCGTCGGCGACGCGGCGGAGCCGCGCCCGGACTGGTCGGACTGACCGCGTTCTATACGTGATCCTTCGCCTCGTCCGCGGCTTCCGTCGGCCGCAGCCGGTTCGGTGCGAGCGCGCCGGCGGAGTCGAGGATCGGGTAGGCGATCGAGCAGATGTGCGAGTTGATGCGCTTGAAGTCGCTGATCAGGTCGATGTGCAGCGAACTGGTTTCCATGCTGAGCACGCTGTTCTCGCTCAGGCGGTCCAGGTGCGCGGCGCCGGCACGCATCTCGAGCTCGCGAAAGCGCATCTTCTCCTCGATCAGCTTCTTCGCGTCCTGCAGGTTGCCGTTCAGGAACACGCTCATGCCGAGGCGCAGGTTGTCGACCAGGCGCGCGTGCATGGTGCACAGGTCGGCCATGCCGGCTTCCGAGAACGCGAAGCCCTGCTTGATCTTCTTGTCCTCGACGTCGAGGATCACGCGCTCGACGATGTCGCCGATCTGCTCCATGTTGATCGTGAAGCTGATCACGTCGGTCCAGCGCCGGCTTTCCGCCTCGTCGAGCGCCTCGCGCGGAATCTTGGTCATGTAGTACTTGATCGCCGAATACAGCTGGTCGACCGTGTCGTCCATGCGGCGCAGCTCGCGCGCGAGCCGCAGGTCGTCGGTCTTGATCACGGTCAGCATGCCGGTCATCATGGTCTCGACCACGTCGGCCTGGTGCAGCGCCTCGCGCACCGCGCACGACAGCGCCAGCGACGGCGTCGCCAGCGCCGAGCGGTCCAGGTGGCGCGGCCGCATCGAGGTGGCCGCGGTCTCGGGCGGCCGCGGCATGAAGCGCGCGACCAGCCGCGCGACCGGGTGCGTGAGGCCGATGAACACCACGCTCATGATCAGGTTGAACCCGAGGTGGAACAGCACCACGCCGTGCGTCGGCCCGGGCAGGTGCGGCTGCACGTAGCGCAGCCACAGGCCGATGCAGGGCGACATCAGCGCGACCCCCATGATCTTGAACACCAGGTTGCCGACCGTGACCTGGCGCACCTCGATCGCCGACTTGGACGTGGTCAGCACCGCGGCCACGCCGCTGCCGAGGTTCGCGCCGAGCACCAGGCCGAGCGCGACCTCCATCGAGATCATCGTCGACGCGGCCAGCGCCGAGATCAGCAGCACCACCGCGAGGCTCGAGTACGCCAGCACCGCCAGCACCATGCCGAGGATGATTTCGGTCATCAGGTCGGCGCCGACCGAACCGAGCAGCGCGCGCACCGCGGGCGTGGCCAGCAGCGGCTCGGCGGCGCCCATGATCAGCTGCAGCGCGAGCAGGATCAGCCCGAGCCCGATCAGCACCCGGCCGATGCGTCCGGCCATCGTGTCCTGCCGCGTCAGGTACAGCACCACGCCGATGAAGATGAACAGCGGCGACAGCCACGACAGGTCGAACGAGAACAGCACGACCATCAGCGCGGTGCCGACGTCGGCGCCGCGCATCACCGCCAGCGCCGCCGGCAGCCGGATCAGCCCTTCGCCGACGAAGGACGCGGTCATCAACGAGGTCGCGGTGCTCGACTGCAGCAGCGCGGTTACGCCGATGCCCGACAGCGCCGCGGTGAACCGGTTGCGCAGGCTGTAGGCGAGGAACTGCCGCAGGTGGCTGCCGAACGCGCGCAGCACGCCGGTGCGCACGAGCTGGGTGCCCCACACCAGCAGCGCGACCGCCGCCAACAGGTTCAGCAGGTGCTTCATGGCCGGATTATCGGCCGCGCCGCACGCGTCGCAATTCGTCCAGGATCAGGCAGATGGCCCCGAGGGTGATCGCGCTGTCGGCCAGGTTGAACGCCGGGAAATGCGCGCCGCGCCAGTGGAAATCCAGGAAGTCGACCACGTAGCCGTGCACCAGCCGATCCACCACGTTGCCGATCGCGCCGCCCAGAATGCTCGCCAGCGCGAACGAGAACAGGCGCTGTGCCGCATGGGTGCGCAGCAGCCAGACGATCAGCAGCGCCGCCGCCACGCCGATCGCGGTGAACAGCCAGCGCTGCCAGCCCGAGCCCGATGCGAGGAACGAGAATGCCGCGCCGGTGTTCTCGGCGCGCACGATGTTGAAGAAGCGCGTGACATGCGTGCCGTCGCCGAGCCGGTAGTGGCCGAGGATCAGCCATTTGCTGACCTGATCGGCGACCAGCACGAAGCCCGACCAGGCGAGCCACGGCAGCCAGCGGCCGGACGCCGTGCCGGCGCGCGCGAACCGCGCCATCAGGCGAACCGCCGGGTCTCGCCCGCGCCGAACAGGTTGCTCACGCAGCGGCCGCACAGCGTGGGGTGCGCGGCGTCATGGCCGACGTCGGCGACGTAATGCCAGCAGCGCTCGCATTTCGGGTCGGAACTGGCGGAGACCTTGATTGCAAGCTCGTTGGTTGCTACCAGTTCGATAGCAGACGTGATGAACGCGAACTTGAGGTCGCACCCCAGGCTCGCGAGCAGCGCGTGGTCTTCCGGTAGGGCGCCGAGCACCACCCGCGCCTGCAATGAAGCGCCGACCTCGCCGCGCTCGCGCAGCACTTCGATCTCCTTGTTCACCGCCTCGCGCAGCGCGCGAATGCGCGACCACCTGGCGAGCAGCGCCGCGTCGGGCGCGGCGAGCTCTGCATAGGTTTCGAGAAAGATCGATTCGCTGCCCCCTACCAGCTTCCACGCCTCCTCGGCGGTGAACGAGAGGAACGGCGCCATCCAGCGCAGCATCGCCTGCGTGATCTGCCAGAGCGCGGTCTGCGCGCTGCGCCGCGCGAGCGATTGGGCCTGCGTGGTGTAGAGCCGGTCCTTCAGCACGTCGAGGTAGAACGCGCCCAGGTCTTCGCTGCAGAAGTTCTGCAGCTTCGCGACCACCGGGTGGAACTCGTACGCCTCGTAGTGCGCGAGGATTTCGGCCTGCAGCTGCGCGGTGCGCGCCAGCGCCCAGCGGTCGATCTCGAGCAGCTCTTCGGGCGCGACCGCATCGGCGGCGGCGTCGAAGTCGCTGGTGTTCGCGAGCAGGAAGCGCAGCGTGTTGCGGATGCGCCGGTACGCGTCGACCACGCGCGCGAGGATCTTGTCGTCGATCGCGAGGTCCCCGGAGTAGTCGGTGCTGGCGCACCACAGGCGCAGGATCTCGGCGCCGTACTTCTGCGCCGAAGCGGCCAGCGGCATGTAGTTGCCCAGGCTCTTGCTCATCTTGCGCCCGGAGCCGTCCACGGTGAAGCCGTGCGTGAGCAGCCCCCGGTACGGTGCGCGCCCCTCGATCGCGCAGGCGATCAGCAGTGAAGAGTGAAACCACCCGCGGTGCTGGTCGTGCCCTTCCAGGTACAGGTCCGCCTCGGGGCCGTGCGCGTGGTGGTCCTGCGGGTGCGTGCCGCGCAGCACGTGCCGGAAGGTCGATCCCGAGTCGAACCAGACCTCGAGGATGTCGCTGCTCTTGGTGTAGTGCTGCGCGTCGTCGAAGCCGAGGATCTCTTCGGTGCTCGCGCGGCTCCAGGCCTCGATGCCGCCCTGCTCGACGATGGCCGCGGCCCGGTCCAGGATTTCCGGCGTGCGCGGATGCAGCTCGCCGGTCTCCTTGTGCAGGAAGAACGGGATCGGCACGCCCCAGCTGCGCTGGCGCGAGATGCACCAGTCGGGCCGGTTCGCGATCATGTCGTGCAGCCGCGCGCGGCCGTTTTCCGGGTAGAAGCGCGTCTCGGCGATCGCGGCCAGCGCGGTCTGGCGCAGCGTCTGCGGCGCCTTGTCGCGGGTGAACACGCCGTCGCCCGCGTCCATGCGCACGAACCATTGCGCGGCCGCGCGGTAGATCACCGGCGTCTTGTGGCGCCAGCAATGCGGGTAGCTGTGCGCGAGCGGCGCGGTGTCGAGCAGCCGGCCGGCGTCCCGCAGCGTGTCGACGATGACCGGCACCGCCTTCCAGATGTTCATGCCGCCGAACAGCGGGAAGTCGGCCGCGTAGCTGCCGTGCACGCCGACCGGGTTCAGGATGTCGGCCACCTGCATGCCGTGCGCGACGCAGGAGTTGAAGTCGTCCAGGCCGTACGCCGGCGACGAATGCACGATGCCGGTGCCGTCGACGTCGGTCGCGTAGTCGGCCAGGTAGACCGGCGACAGGCGCCGGTAGAACGGATGCAGTTCGTACAGCGGGTGGCGGAACTGCAGACCGCCCAGAGCCTGGCCCTCGCAGCTTGCCACCACCTCGCCTTCGAGCCCGAAGCGGGCCAGGCATCTCTCGACCAGCGAAGCGGCCAGCACCAGGTAGCCGCGCGCGGTCTTCACCAGCGCATAGCGCAGGTGCGGGTTGATGTTGAGCGCCTGGTTCGCCGGGATGGTCCACGCGGTGGTGGTCCAGATCACCGCGAACGCCGGGGCGTCGAGCGCGGGCAGGCCGAACGCGGCGGCCAGCAGCCCAGGGTCGTCGCTCTCGAACGCGACGTCGATCGCGGTGCTGGTGCGGTCCTGGTACTCGATCTCGAACTCGGCCAGCGACGAGCCGCAGTCGAAGCACCAGTACACGGGCTTGAGGCCCCGGTAGACGAAGCCGCGCTCCATCACGCGCTTGAACGCGCGGATTTCGCCGGCCTCGTTGCGCGGGTTCATCGTCTTGTACGGATCGTCCCAGTCGCCGAGCACGCCGACGCGCTGGAAGTCGACCCTCTGCTGCGCGATCTGCTCGGTGGCGTAGGCGCGGCTCTTGGCCTGCATCTCGTCGCGCGACAGGTTGCGGCCGAACTTCTTCTCGATCGCGTTCTCGATCGGCAGGCCGTGGCAGTCCCAGCCCGGCACGTAGCGCGCGTCCATGCCCTTGAGTTGCCGCGTCTTGACGATCATGTCCTTCAGGATCTTGTTCGCGCCGTGGCCGATGTGAAGCTGCCCGTTCGCGTACGGCGGGCCGTCGTGCAGGATGAACTTCTCGCAACCGGCGCGCGAGGCGCGCAGGCGCCGGTACAGGCCTTCGTCGTTCCAGGCCTTGACCCAGCCGGGCTCGCGCCGCGGCAGGTCGGCGCGCATCGGAAACGGCGTGTCGGGGAGGTTGAGCGTGCTGCGGTAGTCGGTCTTGGCGCCGGGGCCGGCAACGGGGGGATCGTTCTTCATGGACATGCCTTGGCTGATGGGGACCGGCGACGCGCAGGCCGGGGTAGGGGACAAAGCCGCGGGAGGCGCGGCCGTACCGCGGCGGGTGCCGCGGTGGTGTTCCGGTCAAATTCGGTCGCGGGTGACCTGCCGGTGCGTGCGGCCCTGCATCGCCGCGAAAAAGGCGCGCGCATCGATGCAGTCCTG
>JAFECV010000410.1 GCA_018241985.1 Pseudomonadota bacterium
CACATGCGTATCGGCATGAACGTCGGCCTCACGGCAGGCCAGTTGCGCCAGCTCGTCCAGGTGCTGGCGGAGCGCGTGGATGCCGATATGGCGCGGCGTGCGAGCGAGGCGTTGGGGCGGCGCCTGGCAACGCTTGCCACCGAGAAGAAGTAAGCATGCAGCCACCCTGCGCCACGGACCTCACGCCGCGCCATCGAGGCGCTGTCGATACCGTGATGTCGTTAGAACCGTGCGTTGCATCTGCGCGCTTGCAGGATGCCGAACAGCAAGCAGCGCGGCGCGGTGCGCGTGCGACGCTGATCGCGGCGCTGCTGGGGTTCTTCGTGATCACGCTGGATGCGGTCGTGGTCAATGTGGCACTGCCCACGCTGGGCCGCGATCTGGGCGCCGGTGTGGACGGCCTGCAATGGGTGGTGGACGGCTACACGCTGATGTTCGGCGCGCTGCTGCTGTCCGCTGGCGCGCTGGCCGACCGGATCGGCGCGCGGCGGGCGTTCGGCATCGGGCTGGCGGTGTTCGTCGCAGCCTCGGCGGCCTGCGGATGGGCGCCCACGCTGGCGGTGCTGGTGGCGGCGCGCCTGGTGCAGGGCGTGGGGGCCGCGGCGATGATGCCGGCCTCCATGGCGCTGATCCGCCAGGCGTATCCGGATCCGACCCCGCGCGCTCACGCGGTGGCGCTGTGGGCCATGGGCGGCTCGGTGGCGGCCACGTCCGGCCCGGTGATCGGCGGCTGGCTGGCATCGCTGAGCTGGCGCTGGATCTTCTTCATCAATCTGCCGGCCGGCCTGCTGACGCTGGTGTTCCTGGCGCGCACGCCAGCGTCGCCGCGCCGTCCCGCGCCCTTCGATGCGGCGGGACAGGTGACGGCGGTGCTCGCGATGGGGGCGCTGATCTATGGCGCGATCGAGGCCGGGACAGAGGGACTGGGCGCCGCGCCGGTCTGGTCCGCCTTTCTGCTGGCGGTCGTGGCGCTGGCCGCATTCGTGTGGTCGCAGGTCCGCGGCGCGCACCCGATGGTGCCGGGGGCATTGTTCGCGGCCCGCAATGCGCGCATCGCGGTCGCCGTGGGCTTCACCTTCATGGCGGGCTACTACGGCCTGCCGTTCGTGATGAGCCTGTACCTGCAGCAGCAGCGCGGCCTGTCGGCGCCGGCCACCGGAGCGGCCTTCCTGCCGATGATGCTGACCGGGCTGGTGCTCACCCCGTTCAGCGCGCGACTGGCGCGGCGCTTCGGCGCGCGGGCGATGATCGTGGGCGGGTTCGTGTCGATGGCGCTGGGGCTCGCCGCCATCGCGGCGCTGCCGGCATCGGCGCCGGCGAGCTGGATCGCCGCGCTGATGGTGCTGGTCGGGTTGTCCGGGCCGCTCGTGGCGCCGCCGATCACCGCGGTGCTGCTGTCGAGCGTGCCGGCGGCGCTGGCGGGCACGGCCGGCGGCATGTTCAACACCAGCCGCCAGGTGGGCGGCGCGCTGGCGGTCGCCGTGTTTGGCGCGTTGCTCGCGCGGTCGCCTGATTTCATGGTGGGTTTGCGTGCCAGCTTGTGGCTGGCGTCGGGTATCGCATTGGGTACGGCGGCTATTGGCCTGCGCCTTCAATCACCCCATTCGTTCGAGGCGATGGCGGGGTGCAGCGCTCGACCCCGCCGGGACTCTCCACGGGTCGAGTGACCAAGCCCGTCTCGCGGGCACTAAAGTTTCCGGCGGCGCGGAACCACGACGTTGCCGACGGAAATCTGCACGGCCTCTCCATCCTGGTTCAGCGTCGTGGTGCGCAGCTTGACCAGCCCCTGATCCGGCCTGGATTTCGATGGACGCACTTCCAGCACCTCGCTTTCCACGCGCAGCTCGTCGCCGGGCCGCACCGGCCGTGGCCAGCGCAGCTCGTCGAAACCGGCGCCGACGATGCCGCCGGCCGGCTTGAACCCGCCTTCCACCAGCAGCCGCATCGTCACCGCGGCGGTATGCCAACCGCTGGCGGCCAGGCCGCGGAAGATCGAGGCCTCGGCAGCCCCTTCGTCGAGATGGAATGGCTGGGGATCGAACTCGGCGGCAAAGGTCTTGATGCGTTCTTCGCCGATGCGTATGCGCGTGGCGCCGTTGAATCGCTGGCCCGGTGCGATGTCATCCAGATAGAGGAGCATGGCTGTTTCCTTTCAGCGCGTTGTGAGCACCGCGCCCGTCGAGTGAACGGTACACCCTTGCGGCTTGATGGCATTCTTCGTGTGGTATATTGTATCTACAACCGTTGTAAATACAAATTAATTCGAGAAAAGAGGGGCCGATGCACGCCGATCAGGTCATCGCAGGTTGGGAAGCGGACGAAGCGCGTGCGCGCGCCCGCCTGAGCACGCCCGACGTCGAGCCCAAGGAGCAGGTCTTCGGCCGCTCGGGCATGGAGATGTTCGAGGCGATCTTTGCCGGCGAGCTGCCGCCCGCGCCGATGGGCGACACGCTCGGCATCGTGGCGATCCACGTGGAGCCGGGCCTGGCGGTGTTCCAGGGCCGGCCGCACCGCCGCTACTACAACCCGATGGGCATCGTGCACGGCGGCTGGTTCGCCACACTGCTGGACTTTGCCGTGGGCTGCGCGGTGCATTCCACGCTGCCCGCCGGCAAGGGCTTCACCACCCTGGAGCTGAAGGTGAACATGCTGCGCGCGCTGAACACGCAGGTGCCGCTGGTGCGCGCCGAAGGCAGGCTGATCAACGCCGGCCGCCAGGTCGCCGTGGCCGAGGGCCGGATCGTCGGCCCCGACGGCAAGCTCTACGCGCACGCGACGAC
>JAFECV010000411.1 GCA_018241985.1 Pseudomonadota bacterium
GCTGATCACGCACTTCGGAACCTACCGGCTGCGCAACGAGGACTTCGAGTTCCCCGACCTGCTGGGTGCCGCCTACGAATACCTGATCGGCGAGTTCGCCGACTCGGCGGGCAAAAAAGGCGGCGAGTTCTACACGCCCCGCTCGGTCGTGCGGATGATGGTGCGGCTGATAAAGCCAGAACTGAAGCACGACATCTACGACCCCTGCTGCGGCTCCGGCGGCATGCTGATCGCGGCCAAGGAATACATCGACGAGCACGGCGAAGACGGCCGCAAGGCCAACCTGTTCGGCCAGGAATACAACGGCACGGTGTGGTCCATCGCCAAGATGAACATGCTGCTGCACGGCATCAGTACCGCCAACCTGCAGAACGAGGACACCCTGGCAGAGCCTCAGCACGTGGAAGGCGGCGAGCTGATGCGCTTCCACCGGGTGCTCACCAATCCGCCGTTCTCCATCCACTGGGGCAACACCGAGAAGAACGCCGACGGCACGGCCGCTTGGGCGCCGAAGTTCCCCGAGCGCTTCCGTTTCGGCCAGGTACCACTGGGCGCCAAGAAGGCCGACCTGATGTTCCTGCAACACATGCTGGCCGTCACCCGCGACGGCGGCATGGTCGCCACCGTGATGCCGCACGGCGTGCTGTTCCGGGGTGGTGAGGAAAGAACCATCCGCGCCGGCATAATCAACGCGGACTTGCTCGAAGCGGTGATCGGCGTCGCGCCCAACCTGTTCTACGGCACCGGCATCCCCGCCTGCATCCTGGTGCTGCGCCAGCAGGTGCAGAACGGCGCCCAGCGCGTCAGCGGCAAGCCTGCCGAGCGCCAGGGCAAGGTGCTGTTCATCAACGCGGACCGCGAGTTCTTCGAAGGCCGGGCGCAGAACTACCTGCTGCCCGAGCACATCGAGAAGATCGTCACCACCTTCGACGAGTTCCGCGCCATTCCGGGCTTCTCGGCCATCGTCGATAACGCCACGCTCAAGGCCAACGACTACAACCTCAACATCCGCCGCTATGCCGACAATGCCCCGCCGCCCGAGCCGCACGACGTGCGCGCCCATCTGGTGGGCGGCGTGCCCAAGGTTGAGGTGGCCGACAAGGCCGCGCTGTTCCACGCCCACGGCCTGAACCCGCTCGATCTGCTTGTCGAACGCGACGCGAAGTACTACGACTTCAAGCCTGCGCTGACGAAGCGCCAGGACCTCAAGTCCGCCATCGAAGGCAACGCCGGCCTGGTCGCCAAGGAAGCCGCCATCCGCGCGGCCTTCGAGCAATGGTGGCAGGCGCACAGCGCCCGCATCACGGCGCTGGCCGGGCAGATGCAGAACGACAACGATGGCGCCGCCAGCCTCGTCGCCCTGCGCAATGACCTGCTGGCCAGCTTCAGCACCTCGCTGGAGGCCATCGGCCTGCTCGACCCCTTCCAGGTCCGCGGCATTGTCGCCGGCTTCTGGTACCAGACCAAGTACGACTTCCTCACCCTGATGGCGCGCGGCGCCAAAGGCGTGGCCGACGCCTGGCGCACCAGCATCGTCACCGCGCTGGAAGACAAGGCGAGCAAGGAGAGCCCGCTGGAGCACAAGCTCGTCAAGTTCCTGATGAGCGACTTCGTCGGGGCCATCACCGAACTGGAAGCCAAGAAGACCGAGCTGGACAGCCAGATTAAGGCAGCCAGCCCACAGGATGCTGAGGGCGAGGAAGGCGAAGCCGCCGAAGCAGCGCCCGAGGACGCCGACGACGAGAACGTGGTCGACGAAGCCGAGCTCAAGGGGTGGAAAAAGGAACTCACCGCCGTCAAGAAGCAGCTCAAGGCCAAGAAGGAGAGCTTTGCGGCGCACATCAACGCCGCCGTCGATAGCCTGTCAGCCGAACAAGCCGCGGAACTGCTGCTGACCATCCTGCACAACGACATGCGCGCCATCGTCGAGCGCTACATCGCCGCTCAGCGCAAGGCCATCGTCGCCACGTTCGAGAGCTGGTGGGACAAGTACCGCGTGACGCTGACCGAGATCGAGGGCAAGCGGGATGCGGCGGCGCAGGCGCTTCAGGGCTTCCTGAAGGGGCTGCGGTATGTCTGATTCATGGCCAGCGACGCCTGTCGGGCCCCGCATCACTGAACTCGGCAAGTCGACGCTGCCGGCGGGGTTTGCAGACGACCAGGGCGCGTTCCCGTTCTATTGCTCATCGCCGCAGGTAAGACGGATTGACCGCGCGATCACGACAACGTCTGCAATATTGATGGGTACCGGTGGCGTCGCAACGGTGCATCTCGGGCAAGGAGCGTTCTCGTACTCAACCGA
Source organism: Pseudomonadota bacterium (assembly GCA_018241985.1). Taxonomy (GTDB): domain Bacteria; phylum Pseudomonadota; class Gammaproteobacteria; order Burkholderiales; family Burkholderiaceae_C; genus Rhodoferax_A. The sequence goes on from JAFECV010000411.1 coordinate 2,303, forward strand.
TACCTGGGCCTTCACAGTCTCCGACCCCTGGACCGACCTTGCCTTTCTGTACCGACAGCTGGAGCACCGCTTACCGCAGATTGATTACGCGGGCTTTGGTGGATCAGGGCTCAGGCATCTCGACAAAGAGTACATCCGGCGCCTGTCGCTGCCCGTACCGAGCCTTGAGGAGCAAGCGTTGATTGCGCGGATGCTCTGCGCAATCGACACCGCCATCCACGAAACCGAAGCGATCATCGCCAAGCTCAAGGCCGTCAAGCAGGGCCTGCTGCACGACTTGCTAACGCGCGGCATCGACGCCAGCGGCGAACTGCGTCCGTCCAAGACCGAGGCGCCACATCTTTACAGGGAATCGCCGCTGGAGTGGATTCCGAAGGAGTGGGCATTCGGAGCCCTGCAAACCTGGCTCGCCGGCAAGCCACGGAACGGTTACTCACCGCAAGAGGCCGGCGAATGGACCGGAACCCAG
>JAFECV010000412.1 GCA_018241985.1 Pseudomonadota bacterium
TCGAAATACCCGCCGCGCATTCGGAGGTCACAACGTGAGCGCGGATCAAATGGCGCGCGAGCACCGGTTCCCGCTCGCGCGCAACGCATTCGGCCGGCTGGTCTGGACCGCCGCGGACGGTGAGCGCTTCGAGGGCGTGATCCCGGTGCGCACCTTTCCGCTCGCAGCGCCAAGCGAGGGACTGTCGCTGGTCGGCACCGATGGCCACGAACTGGCCTGGATCGACAGCCTCGACGCGCTGCCGGCGCCGGCGCGCGCGCTGATCGAGGAGGAGCTCGCCGCGCGCGAATTCGTCCCCGAAATACAGCGCATCCGCAAGGTGTCGACGTTCTCGACCCCAAGCCACTGGGAGGTCGACACCGACCGCGGCAAGGCGCAGTTCGTGCTTGCCGGCGAGGAAGACATCCGCCGGCTGGACGGCAACGCGCTGCTGATCGCCACAGCCCAAGGCGCGTATTTCAAGGTGCGCGACCTGCAGGCGCTGGATGCGGCGTCGCGGCGGCTGCTCGGCCGGTTTCTTTGAGGCAGCCGCCCCGTCAGTCGTCCCCTTGCAGTTCGACATCGGGCAGGCCGCCCACCTCGGCCAGCACCGCGCCGCCTCCCGCCTTGCGCCGCCGGTGCGCGCGCCAGGCGGAGAAGCCCAGCACCAGCAGCAGCAGCGCGCAGGCCGCGATGAAGGCGGCGCTGATCGGGCGTGTGACGAACACCGACATGTCGCCGCGCGAGAGCAGCAGCGCGCGGCGGAAGTTCTCCTCGACCATCGGCCCGAGCACGAAGCCGAGCAGGATCGGCGCAACGGGAAAGTCGAGCACCATGAACACCGCGCCGAGCACGCCGAACGCCAGCACCTCCCAGACCTGGAACAGGTTGTTCTGCGTGCTGTAGGTGCCGACCACGATGAAGAACAGCGCCGACGGGAACAGGTAGCGGTAGGGCACCCGCAGCAGCTTCACCCACACGCCGATCAGCGGCACGTTCAGCACGATCAGCAGCACGTTGCCGATCCAGAAGCTCGCGATCAGGCCCCAGAAGATGTCCGGGTGCTCGCCCAGCAGTTGCGGCCCGGGCTGGATGCCCTGGATCAGCAGCGCGCCCAGCAGCAGCGCCATCACCGCGTCGCCGGGGATCCCCAGGCTCATCGTCGGGATGAAGTCGACCTGCGTCTTCGAATGCGCCGACGCCTCGGGCGCGGCCACGCCGGCGATCATGCCGGTGCCGAACTTCTCCGGCGTCTTCGACACCTTGCGCTCGAGCGCGTACGCGAGAAAGGTGGTGATCGTCGGTCCGGTGCCGGGCATCGCGCCGAACAGCGTGCCGACGCCGGTGCCGCGCACCATCGGCCAGAACGACTCGCGCAACTCGGCCCAGTTCGGCCACATGTCGCGGATGCGCAGCTTGGTGTCGGTGCTGATCGTCGTCAGGCGATTGACGTTGAGCAGGAAGTCGGCGACGCCGAACACGCCGAGCGCGATCGCGACCAGTTCCAGCCCGTCGCTGAGCTCGGGGATGCCGAAGCTGAAGCGGAACGTGCCGCTGTTGACGTCGGTGCCGACCACGCCGCACAGCAGGCCGAACAGCGTCATCGCGACGCCCTTCAGCGCCGAGCCGCGCGACATGGTCGAGCCGGCGAGCAGGCCCAGCAGCATGATCGAGAACAACTCGGCCGGGCCGAACTTGAACGAGACCGCGACCAGCGCCGGCGAGGCGAAGATCATCACGATGATGCCGATCGACGCGGCGAAGAACGACGCGATCATCGTGATGCCGAGGGCGGTGCCGCCCTTGCCCTTCCTCGTCATCGGGTAGCCGTCCAGGCAGGTGACCGCATGCGGCGGGTGCGAGGGGAGGTTGAGCAGGATGGCGCCGATCGCCCCGCCGTACATCGAGCCGTAGAAGATGCCGGCCAGCATCAGGATCGCCGGCACCGGCTTCATCACGTAGGTGAGCGGCAGCAGCATCGAGATTGCCGACAGCGCACCCATGCCCGGCAGCACGCCGATCAGGTTGCCGACCAGCACCCCGAAGAACGACCACAGCAGGTTGTGGTGCTCGAACGCGATCTCGAACCCCATCATCAGATCGTGCAGCGACTGTTCCATGGCGTTAGCCTCCCCACTGGAACAGCGGCATCTGCAGTTGCAGCGCCCACCAGAAAACGACGGCCGCGATGACGCTCATCGCAATGGCCAGCAGCAGCGCGTGCTTGAGGCGGTTGCTGCGGTCGCCCAGCGCCGAGATGAACACGATCGCGAAGGTCGCCGGCAGCAGGCCGCCCCATTTGCCGAGCACCAGGAACGCAAGGATGCCCAGCACGATGCAGATCGCGCCGCGCGCATCGGGCAGCGCATGGCCGTGACCATGACCGCCGCCCACCTCGGGGGCGTCGTCGCCGCGGGCCGAGATCGCGACCGCGACGCCGATCAATGCCAGCAGCACGCCCAGTGCAAACGGGAAGAAGCCCGGGCCCATGCGTGCGAGCGTGCCCAGGTGGTAGCCGGTCGCCGCATAGGCCGCGGCGACACCGATCACGACCATCAGCGCGCCGCCGTAGTAGTCTTTCCTGAGTTTGAAGCGCAGGGGGAGGCTCATCGGCCTGCTCCCGATCCGGACCGGGGCGGCGCAGGCAGTCTGTCACCTGTCCTATTGCAGGGGTGTTCCATTCTTGTCTCCTTCTGTTCCGGTGAAGGGAACATCATCGTGTTCCCAACTCGTTGATTGATAACGAGTTTTCCGCACTCGGCGAACCGAGATGGACATAATTATGGACTGA
>JAFECV010000413.1 GCA_018241985.1 Pseudomonadota bacterium
CGTTCTTGGAGCGCGGCGATTACGCGATCTCGACCCGCTTGGCTCGCGCCGTAGCTCGATCGGATCAGGGTCTCGGTCGGTTCATCTCGGAACATCAGGCCGTGTGGCGTTCGCTCAAGCAAAGGGGCGAGGTCGGCCGCGAAGCTCTCAACCTGCTCCGCAATCAAGCCGTGTGCCGCAGCCAGCTCTTCAATGGGAACTGGGGGCGCCAGCAAGGCGATGCCTGTGAGGAGGAGGTCAATGCCCGGATCGCTTGCACCGCGAGCGCGTGCAGTTTCGCGCGCTTCGGTAAGGCGCTTGCGAAGCAGCAGGTCGAGCAGATCTTGCGGCTCTCCCGGGGTGTCAGGGAAAGACACGGGATCAAACGGCCGTCCAGTCGTAATCAGGTTGTCGAGACAGCGTGGGTTGCGACCTGACCGCGTCTGCAGGGCGGCGATCTCGTCCGCCGAAGCATTCGGCACGCGCCGCTCAATGAGGGAACGTACTTCCGCGTCAGTGAACAGTGGAACGGTGAAAGGACGGTGCGAGGCATCGCCGGTTGCCAGCGCGAGCCGTTCAGTTCGGCACGATGCGACGATGCGAACGCCGTCGATCGGATCGACGCTGATGCTGCGCATGAGAAGGTGTGCGAACGATGATGTCGCGGTATCCCGCGCGGCAAGACCGGCGTGGTCGATCGCGTCGAGCACCAGCGAAACACATGCATCGCTGCGAGTTCGCCGAGCCGTCTCCACCGATTGGGCGAGCCGTCGGCGGAACGCCCTCAGCAAGCCCGTTACGTCCGCCACTGGCAACAGAATGTCGCACAGGCCTTGCCCGGCCATGAGATTGGCAAGGTGGACAAGCGTCCTTTCCGGGAGGTGCCGGCCGTCGGCAGGATCCCGCCAGCGACCGGCGCCGAAGCCATCGAAGAGCACCACAGGGCCATCGGCTCGCAATCGGTCGGCGAGGCCTTGCATCAAGACCGTCTTGCCCATCCCGCCCGCAGCATGGACAACGAGAGGAAGACCAGTTTCGCGAGCGAGGGTAGCAATGTCGCCAAGAACGTCGCGCTGAATGACGACCTCAACCTCGGGAAACGCGTCAGGCGTGGGATACAGCCGATCCTCGTGCTCCACTTCCAACTCAGCCAGAACCGCTACCCGATCAACTCGTTTGTCCGTCTCGCTACCGGGACCGGCCTTGATCCTGATGAGATTCCGCAACTTGAGCAGGCGTTTCTCCGCATCCGGATCCCCTGGTTCGCTCCATGCAGCGAGAGTTGTTGAAATCGCACGCTCAGCCTCGGTCAAGCTTCCCTTGCTGCCGACCAATTCCAATCGCCGCAGCAGGTCAGCAAAGGGATGGGGATAGTCTTTCAGAGCATCTGCGATCTGGCCTGCTTGGCGGGCTACATCACCGGCTTCTTGCGTGCCCGCGACAACCGCCGCGATCGCCTTCCCTAGGTTCTCGTGGATGGGCCTGTTCGTAGCAAATTCATACCGGACCACGGCGAGAACATGATCATCGCCATGCGTTGCCCGCAGCTCTGCATCGGCCGCGGCAAACTTGGTAAGAGTTGATGCCAGGTCAGCAGCTCGAACTGCCGTGTCAGCGCTTGCGATCGAGTACTTGAACTGGACGACCGTGACTCGATGCGCCCGTGCAACATCGGTGGCGCCGTGATACCGGACAAGATCGGCAATCTCGACCGCGCCAGTTCCCAAACTCTGCTCGTCCTGCTCGTCGAAACCCTCAAGCGTGATCGCTGTAAGGTCGGTCGACGGCGGCAGGAGTTCAAGAGCTGTGCGCGCGGCCCAAGCTTCATGAAAGGCATGGCCCGCCTTTGATGCTCGAACTTTGTCGATTTCAATCGGCGCTGTGCCAGTATCGTTGTCATTCATGATCGGCTCCGCTCCCAGTCAACCGGAGCATCGGTTCACTAGCTGTCTGCCTGTCGGCGCAGAGCATCAGCTTGCAACCCATGTCTCGGCCTAACTCATAGACCAGTGTGAAACCGTGAGCCATCGTGTCGGCCTCCCTTGTCATCTGGCACCGGCGACCCGCGCCAGTGTTTCTTCAAGCGCCCGGCGATCAGCCGCACACTTATCTGCCGTGCGCTGCGCGAGGTTGTGCAGCTTGCGCCGCACGCCTGGCAACTCGGCCGCATGCGCAAGCCCGATCTGGCCGAAGTCCGGCTGCTCGTTCTCCACGGACCACAGGAACGCGCACGACGGCTCATCCAGCCACGCTGCCACACGCGACAACAGGCGCTCGCGGCTTTCCAGCAAGGCTCCGACCTCAATGGGCTCGGTCGTCATGCCCTTGAAATGAGCCTCGAAGGTGGCCTCGAAATCCGCGGGCACGCGCGGCGCCAGCATCTCCCACGCCGGTTTGGGGCTGCAAGTCAGGTACACGAGGAAGGTGCGCCAGAGCATCTCATCCGCCCGCTCATCCTCCAGCAGCAAGCCCACATCGAAAAGATCGCGTGGATGCTGCCGCGACAGCGCCGCCGCCAGCTTGCCGGCATACAGATCGGCGAAATCCAGCACCTGCACCTCGGCGAAACCGAACGCTTCTTCCACCCGTGGCCGCACGACCATTCGGCGCACCGTACGCACCGTGCCACGCATCACCGGCGTCGTCTCGATCTGCACGCGCGCGCGGCTGCGGCTAGCCACCAGCCGCGTGACCGTCCCTGCACCCTCGCCCGCCGAGGTCTGCACCTGCAGTTGCAACGGGCGGGCGCGCAGCACATCGGCCAGCCGCTCCAGCGCCTCGGCG
>JAFECV010000414.1 GCA_018241985.1 Pseudomonadota bacterium
ACGGCGTCTTTGCGTGAGGCTGGTATGCGCGCCGTCCCCCAGTACGCCGAGCTGCGTTGTCTCACCAACTTCAGTTTCCTGCGCGGCGCGAGCCAGCCCGAAGAGTTGGTCGAGCGCGCGAAGCAGCTTGGTTATGCCGCGCTGGCCGTCGCCGACGAATGTTCGATGGCCGGAATCGTGCGCGCGCACGGCGCAGCCAAGCGAGTCGGCTTGAGGCTCCTGGTCGGCAGCCAGTTCGAGCTGGACTGGGGCGAGGCCAGCGGGGATGATGCGGCGCCGTTCACCTTGACCGTGCTCGCCTGCAACCTCATTGGCTACGGCAACCTGTGCCAGTTCATCACCAAGCTCAGGCGCGCATCGCCGAAGGGAAGCTACCAGCTCGCCGCTACCGAGCTGTCGGGCGCGGAACTGGCGGACTGCGTGGTGCTGGCGTCGCCGCGGCGCATGAGCGAGCCGGCGCAATTGCAAGCGCTGGCGCGCTGGTTGCTCACGCATTTCATCGGGCGCTGCTGGTTCGGCGTCGAACTGCTGCGGCTGCTAAGCGACGAGATGTGGCTGCACCGACTGCGCGAAGTGAGCCAGGAGAACGCCATCCCGCTGGTGGCCTGTGGCGACGTGCATTTTCATGTGCGGTCCAGGAAACCGCTGCAGGACGTGTTGACCGCGATTCGTCTGGGCAACCCGCTGACCGACTGCGGCCTGGAGCTGCAGCCCAATGCCGAGCGCCATCTGCGCACGCGTCTGCGGCTGGCGCACACCTATCCGGAAGACCTGCTGGCTGAGACGCTGGCGGTGGCAGCGCGCTGCAGCTTCAGCCTGGATGAGCTGCGCTACCAGTATCCGGACGAGGTGGTGCCCCTCGGTGAGACGCCGGTCTCGTACCTGCGGCGCCTGACCTACGAAGGGGCGGGACGGCGCTGGCCGGCGGGCATCGCGGCGCGGGTGCAGGCGCAAATCGAACATGAGCTTGCGCTGATTGCCGAGCTGCGCTACGAGCACTACTTCCTCACTGTCGCCGATATCGTCCGGTTCGCGCGCTCGCGCCACATCCTGTGCCAGGGCCGCGGTAGCGCTGCGAACAGCGTGGTCTGCTACTGCCTGGGCGTCACGGAAGTCGACCCGGCGCGCATGAGCGTGCTGTTCGAGCGCTTCATCAGCAAGGAACGCAACGAGCCGCCCGACATCGACATCGACTTCGAGCACGAGCGGCGCGAGGAGGTGTTGCAGTACCTGTACGCCCGCTACGGCCGCGAGCGCGCGGCACTGACCGCGGTGGTCATCTGCTACCGGCCCCGGAGCGCGATACGCGACGTCGGCAAGGCGCTGGGGTTTGCTGCGCAGACGGTAGACACGCTGGCCAAGGAGCACCAGTGGTGGGACGGCCAGGGGCTGCAGCCCGAGCGGCTGGCCGAGGTCGGACTGTCGGCGGACGAGCTGCGCGTGCGCCAGCTGATTGAACTGACGCGGCAGCTGCTCGGGTTTCCGCGGCACCTGAGCCAGCATGTGGGCGGCTTCGTGCTGACCAAGGGGCCGCTCTGCCGCATGGTGCCCATCGAGAACGCGGCGATGGCAGACCGCACGGTGATTCAGTGGGACAAGGACGACTTGGATGCGCTCGGGCTGCTCAAGGTCGACTGCCTGGCGCTCGGCATGCTGACCGCCATCGCAAAGGCGCTGGACTTCATCGGCCAGCGCAAGGGCTACCGCTTCGAGATGCAGGACATCCCGGCCGAGGACGCTGAGACCTACGAGATGGTGTGCAAGGCCGATACGGTCGGCGTGTTCCAGATTGAAAGCCGCGCGCAGATGAGCATGTTGCCGCGGCTGCAACCGAGGTGCTTCTACGACCTGGTCATCGAGGTCGCCATCATCCGGCCCGGTCCCATCCAGGGCGGCATGGTGCACCCGTACCTGAATCGGCGCCAGGGCAAGGAGCCGGTCAGCTATCCGAGCGAGGCGCTGAAGGAAGCGCTGGGGCGCACGCTGGGCGTGCCGGTGTTCCAGGAACAGGTGATGCAAATTGCGATGATTGCCGCCGGCTTCACGCCGGGCGAGGCCGATGGGTTGCGGCGCGCGATGGCGGCGTGGAAACGCAAGGGCGGACTGGACAAGTATCAGCACAAGCTGGTCAATGGCATGACCGCGCGCGGCTACAGCCTTGAGTTCGCGGAGTCCATTTACCAGCAGGTGCACGGGTTCTCGGAGTACGGGTTTCCGGAGAGCCACGCGGCCAGCTTCGCCCTGCTGGTCTACGCGAGCTGCTGGATGAAGCGGCACCACCCGGCCGAGTTCCTGGCGGCGATGCTGAACAGCCAGCCGCTGGGCTTTTACTCACCGAGCCAGCTGGTGCAGGACGCCCGGCGCCATGGGGTCGAGGTGCGACCGGTCGACGTGATGGACAGCTGCATCGACTGCACGCTGGAGGACCTGCCGCATCAGCCCGCGGTGCGGCTTGGGCTGCGCCTGGTGGCCGGCTTGCGCCAGGAGGCGATGGCGCGCATCGTCGCGGCGCGCGAGGTCCGGGTCTTCGACTCGGCGGAAGACCTGGCGCGCAGCGCGCAACTCGAGCAGCACGAGATGAAGCTGCTGGCCGCGGCCGATGCGCTGCGGCGCCTGTCGGGCCACCGGCGCCAGCAGGTCTGGGACGCGGCGGCGCTGCGCGCACAGCCGCAACTGCTGCGCGAGGCGAGCTTCGACGAAGCGCTGCTCGAGCTGCCGGCCGCACCCGAGGGCGAGGAAATCCTGTTCGACTACGCGGCG
>JAFECV010000415.1 GCA_018241985.1 Pseudomonadota bacterium
TCACGACGTTCGCGATCAGCGACGCGATGTGGAAGTCGTGCGCGCTGATGAAGCCGCCGTCGCGCATGTTCACGAGCTGGCCCTGGATCGTCGCCTTCGCGGATCGGCCTGCCACCGGGAACAGCCGCTTCATCGGCGCGCGCCAGCCGGCCCGCTGCATCGCCTGCGCTTCGCCGATCGCGACGTACAGCAGCTCGTCCTTGTGCGCCACGATGAGGTCTTCCGGCAGCAGGTAGCCGAGCTTGCGGCTCTCCTGCGCGCTGGTGCCGACCTTGGCCATCGCGGCGCTGGTGAAGCCGTCGGTGACGAACTTCAGCAGGTCCTTGTCGGTCGAGGTGCTCGCGTGCTTCGCGGCGCGGCGCGCGACATAGGTGAGGCCGCCCGCGCCCGGCACCAGGCCGACGCCGACTTCGACGAAGCCCATGTAGCTCTCCATCGCCGCAACGCGGCGCGCGCTGTACAGCGCCAGCTCGCAGCCGCCGCCGAGCGCCATGCCGTGCACCGCGGCGACCACCGGCACGGCCGCGTAGCGCAGCCGCAGCATGGTCTGCTGCATGAAGCTCTCGGCATCGTCGACCGCGGCGACGCCGACCGCCATGAACGCCGGCAGCAGCGCCTGCAGATCGGCGCCGACCGAGAACGGCGCGTCGCCGGACCAGATCACGAGGCCCTGGTAGTCACGCTCGGCAGTGTCGATCGCAAGCTGCAGCCCCTCGCACACCGCGGGGCTGATCGCGTGCATCTTGGTCTTGATGCTCGCGATCAACACGTCGCCTTCGATGGACCAAAGCCGGATCGCGTCGTCCTCGTGCACCGTGGTGCCGGCCGTCTGGAAGCGCGGCGCGCCTTCGCCGAGCAGGCTCTCGGGAAAGAGCTGGCGCTGGTAAACCGGCAGTTGCCGACGCGGCTCGAACCGTTTTGCATTCGGGTTCCACGAACCTTCCGGCGTGTGCACGCCGCCGGCACCGCCATTCGCGCCGACCACTTCGGCACTGAACACCCAGTCGGGCAGCGGTGCCTTGCACAACGCGCGGCCGGCCTCAATGTCTTCCTTGATCCAGTTCGCGACCTGGAGCCAGCCGGCCTCCTGCCACAGCTCGAACGGACCCTGGCTCATGCCGAAGCCCCAGCGCATCGCCTGATCGACGTCGCGCGCGGTCTGCGCGATGTCGGCCAGATGCACCGCCGCGTAGTGGAAGCCGTCGCGCAGGATCGCCCACAGGAAGCGCCCTTCCGGCCCCTCGCTGCCGCGCAGCAGCGCGAGCCGCTCGGCCGCCGGCTTCTTCAGCATGCGCGCATAGACCGCGTCGGCCTTCGCGCCGGCCGGCACGTAGCTGCGGCTCGCGAGCTCGAACTGCAGGATGTCGCGGCCTTGCTTCTTGTAGAAGCCGGCGCCGGTCTTCTGGCCGAGGTTGCCCATCTCGATCAAGGTTTTGAGCACCTCGGGCGTGCCGAAGCTCGCGTAGAACGGATCGGTCGCTTCACTCAGACCCGTCTGCAGCGTCTCGATCACGTGCGCCATCGTGTCGAGCCCGACCACGTCGGCGGTGCGGAACGTGCCGCTCGACGCGCGTCCCAGCTTCTTGCCGGTCAGGTCGTCGACCACGTCGAAGCCGAGGCCGAAGTGGCCGGCCTCCTTCACCGTCGCGAGCAGGCCGACGATGCCGATCCGGTTCGCGATGAAGTTCGGCGTGTCCTTCGCGCGCACCACGCCCTTGCCGAGGCTGCTGGTGACGAAGGATTCGAGCTGGTCCAGCACCTGCGGCTCGGTCGTCGGCGTCGCGATCAGCTCGACCAGCGTCATGTAGCGCGGCGGGTTGAAGAAGTGGATGCCGCAAAAGCGCGGACGGATCGCCTCCGGCAGCGCCTCGGACAGCTTCGTGATCGACAGCCCCGAGGTGTTCGACGCGACCACCGCATGGCTGGCGACGAACGGCGCGATCTTGTGATAGAGGTCGAGCTTCCAGTCCATGCGCTCGGCGATCGCCTCGATCAGCAGGTCGCAGCCGCGCAACTGTTCCAGGTCGTCGTCGTAGTTCGCGGGCGTGATCGCCCCCGCGTCTTCCGGCACGCCGAGCGGCGCGGGCTTGAGTCTCTTCAGGTTGCCCTGCGCGCGCAGCACGATGCCGTTCTTTGGCCCCTCTTTTGCCGCAAGGTCGAACAGCAGCACGGGAACGCGCAGGTTCACGAGTTGCGCGGCGATCTGCGCGCCCATCACACCGGCGCCGAGCACGGCGACCTTGCGGACCTGGAATCGGTTCATGGCAATGTCCTGAGTATGTTTGTCCGGGGTGGTGTCCGGGGTGGATCGGGGCGAGCCGGCGTCATTCGACGCGCTGCCAGACCTGGGTGCGGAAGAACGGGCCGAGGTAGCCGCGCACTTCGAGCTTCGCGCCGCCGTCGACCGGCTTCAGCCTGGCGCGGTACACCTTGCCGTTGTTCGGGTCGAGGATGTCGCCGCCGTCCCAGATGGCTTTGTCGTCGGCGTCCTGCTTCATGTTGCGCAGGATCGTCAGGCCGACCAGCGGCTTGTCCTTGCGATCGTCGGTGCACTTGTCGCACACCGCGTCGGGCTTGGTCTTGGGGTCGAGCAGCTTCTCGATGGCGCCGCTGTAGACGCCGTTCTGATCGGTGATGCGCACCAGCGACTTCTCCACCTTGGTGCTGTCGTCGATCGTCTTCCACAGCCCGGCGGGAGTCGCCTGCGCCAGCGCGAGGTTCGCGATGACTCCTAAAACGATAGCAACAACT
>JAFECV010000416.1 GCA_018241985.1 Pseudomonadota bacterium
CGCGACCAGGTGCTCGATCCTGACCGGCTGGAATTCGGCGCGCCGGCCGGGGCGGATCCAGCCCTTGGCCGCCGTGTCCTGCGCGGTGTGGCAGAAGGTCCAGTGGACCCCGCTGGAATAGCTCGACGCGGTCACCGCCAGCGCTTCGATCGTCTGGCGCTTGAGCGCTTCCTCGATCGCCGGCAGCGAGATCGCGTGGTGCAGCGAGTCGACCAGCGGCGTGTTGCTCAGCACCGCGCCCTGGCGCAGCGCCTGGCGCGACAGGCTCAGCGCCGCGATCAGGCGGCCCGGCCCGGCGGACCAGGGCACCCAGGCCGACACGTTCAGCGCATACACCTTGTCCGAGCGCAACTGCCCCCAGAACTGCGCCAGCCGGTCGAACGCCGCCAGCCCGTCGCCGGCGCAGGCCGCGAGAAACGCGGTATTGAGCGCACCGGCCGAGGTGCCGACCAGCAGCTGGAACGGGAACGCTTGCGACACGCGCGGCGCCAACTGCAGCATCTTTGCTACCGCGCGCAGCACGCCGACCTGGTACGCGGTGCGCGCGCCGCCGCCCATCAGCACCAGCGCGCAGGTCGGGCTGGCCGCCTGGCCGAGCCCGGCGCGGATCACCGTGTCCAGGCTCATCGTCGGGCGGCCCGGTGCCGGTCGGCCTGCGGCGCGCAGTGGCTGTCGCCGCGCCCGCCGTCACGGAGCGCGATCGACCTTGCCAGCGGGCCTGCCGGCGTCCCGCCGCCTACCCCTGAGCGGCGCATTGCCAAGGGATTGCAATTGCCCGGCAACCGGGGCATAGTGAACTCGACTCTTGCAATTTCCCGCGCGCCGCCTTCCGCGTTGGGGGCGGCCATGTCAACCAGGAGCCTAGGAGGTCTTTTATGAATTTGACGATCAGTGGCCACCATCTGGAAGTCACCCCTGCGCTGCGAAATTACGTGACGGCCAAGCTGGATCGGATCAGCCGCCATTTTGACCAGGTCGTCGACGTTCGGGTGCTGCTTACCATCGAAAAGCAGAAAGAGAAAGAACGAAGGCAGCGAGCCGAATGCAATATCCACGTCAAGGGCAACGACATGTTCGCCGAAAGCTCGCATGAAGACCTATACGCCGCAGTCGACGAGCTCGTTGACAAGCTCGACCGGCTGGTGGTGCGCCACAAGGACCGCATCCAGCAGCACGCCCATCCGGCGTCCAAGCGCCTGATGGGTACCGCCTGATCTGAACGGCCCAGGCCGCAGGTCCGCGAACGCCGCCGGTGCCCCCGGCGGCGTTCTTTTTTGTCGCCGGGCCGCCCCAAGACAAAAAGCGTCCCCTCGGGGGATCGGGCAAGTGCAAAGCGGTTGACCGAGGGGTCTTTTTCGTGCCGGATCGTGACGGAATGGACACAACGATTTCAGCATGGGTTGCTTTCGTGAAAGTTCGGTGACCGCTCTCGCGTGCGGGTGCATAATGCGGACCGATCATCCGCCATGAACCGCCTCGCATCCATTCTGCCGGCCGCCCAGGTGTTGGTCGGCGTCGATGCCACGAGCAAGAAGCGCGCCTTCGAGGAGGCCGGGTTGCTGTTCGAAAACCTGCATGGCTTGTCGCGCGCGCTGGTGACCGACAGCCTGTTCGCGCGCGAGCGCCTGGGTTCCACCGGGCTCGGGCACGGGGTGGCGATTCCGCACGGCCGGATCAAGGGGTTGAAGTCGCCGATGGCGGCGGTGTTCCAGCTGGCGCGCCCGATCGGGTTCGACGCGCCCGACGAGCAGCCGGTCGGCCTGTTGATTTTTCTGCTGGTGCCCGAGGCGGCGACGCAGAAGCACCTGGAAATCCTCTCGGAAATCGCGGAGCTGCTGAGCGACTCGCGGCTGCGCGAGAAGATGAAGTCCAGCACCGACGCCGCCGTCCTGCATGGCCTGATTGCGAACTGGCAATCGGCCCAGGTGACCTAGCGCCTGCGCGTGATGGCGGCCGCGCCGGTTCCCGCGCCTGACGCGCCGCGCTGCGCAGCGCCTGTCTCGTCCTCCGCCCGATGAAACCGACGGTCGTCAGCGCCGATGTGCTGTTCGAGGTGTTCCGCTCGACCCTGAAATGGGAGTGGGTGGCGGGCCTGGGCGCGTCCGAGCGGCGCTTCGACGAAATCGCGGTGCAGCAGGCGCGCTCCGGGGCCGACCTGGTCGGCTACCTGAACTACATCCATCCGTACCGGCTGCAGCTGCTGGGCCAGCGCGAAGTCGCGTACCTGCTGAAGGGCACGCCCGAGGACTGCACGCGCCGCATCGCGCGCATCGTGACGCTGGAGCCGCCGGTGCTGGTGCTGGCCGACGCGCAGCCGGCGCCGGACGCGCTGCTGGCGATGTGCGAGCGCGCGCAGATCCCGATGTTCGCGACGCCCGAGCCGTCCGCGTTCGTGATCGACGTGCTGCGCGCCTACCTGTCGCGCCACTTCGCCGAGCGCACCTCGATGCACGGGGTGTTCATGGACATCCTGGGCCTGGGCGTGCTGATCACCGGCGAATCGGGCCTGGGCAAGAGCGAGCTCGGGCTGGAGCTGATCTCGCGCGGCAACGGCCTGGTCGCCGACGACGCGGTCGAGCTGGCGCGCATCAACCAGACCACGATCGAGGGCCGCTGCCCCGAGCTGCTGCAGAACCTGCTCGAGGTGCGCGGCATCGGCCTGCTCGACATCCGCGCGATCTTCGGCGAGACCGCGGTGCGGCGCAAGATGCGCCTCAAATTGATCGTGCACCTGGTGCGCCGCGAGAC
>JAFECV010000417.1 GCA_018241985.1 Pseudomonadota bacterium
GAAGAGAAGGCCGCGAGCGGCAAACTGGTGAAGACGGTCGACGTGCCGACCGAGCAGCGCAACCGCTACGCGCTGACCGACGCCGAGGTGCAGCAACTGGCCCGCCACGCGCTGCTGATCGAGCAGCACTACGGCCGGCCAATGGACATCGAATGGGGCAAGGACGGGGTCGACGGCCAGCTCTACATCCTGCAGGCGCGCCCCGAGACCGTGAAGAGCCAGCGCGGAACGAAGGCCGAGCTGCGCTACAAGCTCAAGGCTTCGAAGGGCCAGGGCCGCACCGTGCTCGCCGAAGGGCGCGCGATCGGCCAGAAGATCGGCACCGGCCCGGTGCGGCTGGTGCACAGCCCGGCCGAGATGGACGGGGTGCGCGCCGGCGACGTGCTGGTGACCGACATGACCGACCCGAACTGGGAGCCGGTGATGAAGCGCGCGAGCGCGATCGTCACGAACCGCGGCGGGCGCACCTGCCACGCCGCGATCATCGCGCGCGAGCTGGGCATCCCTGCCGTGGTCGGCTGCGGCGATGCGACCGAGCGGCTCGGCGACGGCACGCTGGTCACCGTCAGCTGCGCCGAAGGCGACACCGGCTACATCTACGACGGGCTGCTGGAAACCGAGGTGACCGAGGTGCAGCGCGGCGACATGCCCGAGGTCGGACCGAAGATCATGATGAACGTCGGCAACCCGCAGCTCGCGTTCGACTTCTGCCAGCTGCCGAATCACGGCGTCGGCCTGGCGCGGCTGGAATTCATCATCAACAACAACATCGGCGTGCACCCGAAGGCGATCCTCGACTACCCGGCGATCGACGCGGACCTGAAGAAAGCGGTCGAGTCGGTGGCGCGCGGCCATGCGTCCCCGCGTGCGTTCTACGTCGACAAGGTGGCCGAGGGCGTGGCCACGATCGCCGCCGCGTTCTGGCCGAAGCCGGTGATCGTGCGGCTGTCGGACTTCAAGAGCAACGAATACCGCAAGCTGATCGGCGGCAGCCGCTACGAACCCGACGAGGAAAACCCGATGCTCGGGTTCCGCGGCGCGGCGCGCTACATCAGCGACGAGTTCCGCGAGGCGTTCGCGATGGAGTGCGAGGCGCTGCGGCGCGTGCGCGACGAGATGGGCCTGGTCAACGTGCAGGTGATGGTGCCGTTCGTGCGCACGCTGGCGCAGGCCGAGCGCGTGGTGGGCCTGCTCGCCGAGCAGGGACTGAAGCGCGGCGGCAGCGGCGACGCGGCGCTGAAGATCATCATGATGTGCGAGGTGCCGAGCAACGCGATCCTGGCCGACGAGTTCCTGCGCCATTTCGACGGCTTCTCGATCGGCTCGAACGACCTGACGCAGCTGACGCTGGGGCTGGACCGCGATTCGGGGCTGGAACTGCTCGCGGCCGACTTCGACGAGCGCGATCCGGCGGTGAAGGCGATGCTGGCGCGCGCGATTGCCGCGTGCAAGGCGCAGGGTAAGTACGTCGGCATCTGCGGCCAGGGGCCGAGCGACCATCCGGACCTCGCGCGCTGGCTGGCCGAGCAGGGAATATCGTCGATTTCGCTGAACCCCGACACCGTGATGGCGACCTGGCGGCAGCTGGCCGGGGCCTGAGCAGCGGGCCCAGCGGCGCCGGCGCCGCTAGGTATAATCACGGGTTCCCCTTGCCGCACCACATCCATGACGCCGTGGGCGGCTCATTCCACAAGGAGTATCGATGCGTCACTATGAAATCGTGCTGATGATCCATCCGGATCAGAGCGAACAGGTTCCGGCGATGCTGGAACGCTACAAGGGCATGGTCACCGCCGGCGGCGGCAAGGTGCACCGTGTCGAGGACTGGGGCCGGCGCCCGCTGGCCTACATGATCAACAAGCTCGCCAAGGCGCACTACCTGTGCATCAACATCGAGGCCGACCAGCCGGTGATGGCCGAGCTCGAGCATGCGTTCAAGTTCAACGACGCGGTGCTGCGGCATCTGACGGTGCAGGCGCGCCAGGCCGAGACCGGCCCTTCGTCGATGATGAAGACGGTCGAGCGCGAAGAGGCGCGCAAGAGCCAGCAGGCGGAGTACGCGCCGCGTTGACGGGTCTCGCCCCGGCGCGCGTGAACCAGCTCGTGCTGAGCGCCTGCATCACCGAAGTCGGCGCACTGCGCCACACCCCGGCCGGCCTGCCCGCGATGGACTTCCATCTCGAGCACGCGTCGGACCAGGGCGAGGCAGGCGAGCGGCGGCAGGTGAAGGCGGCGATCCGGGCCGTGGCGTTCGGCGCCGCGGCCGAGCGGGTCGCCCGCCAGAGCATCGGCAGCGCGTGGCGGTTCACCGGTTTTCTGGCGACGGGGCGAGGCGGCCGACAACTCGTATTCCATGTGCTGGATTTCCAGCCCGATTGATTTTTCGCTTTTTCGTTTCCACGATTTCAGCAACATTCCACAGGAGTCCAACATGCCCGGACCGAAAAGATTCAACAAGGACCGCCGTCCCCGGCGCAACACCCAGTCGCTGCTGTTCAAGCGCAAGCGCTTCTGCCGCTTCACCGTCGCCGGCGTCGAGCACATCGACTACAAGGACATCGACACGCTGCGCGACTTCATCGGCGAGAACGGCAAGATCATCCCGGCGCGCCTGACCGGCACGCGCGCGATCTACCAGCGCCAGCTGAACACCGCGATCAAGCGCGCGCGCTTTCTCGCGCTGCTGCCGTACACCGACCAGCACCGGATCTAAAGGAGCCGTCATGCAAGTCATTC
>JAFECV010000418.1 GCA_018241985.1 Pseudomonadota bacterium
CAAGGCGCGCGGCCATGCGCGGGTCGGCGTGATGGGCACGCGCTGGCTGGTCGAAAGCGAGGTCTATCCCCGGAGCCTGGAGCGCTTGGGGCTGGCCTGCGTTCGGCCGGGCGCCGCCGACATCGCCGAGACCGATCGCATCATCATGGACGAACTGGTTGCCGGCGAGATCCGGCCCGCCAGCACCGAGCGGCTGTGCGGCGTCATCGAACGGCTCGGTGCCCAAGGCTGCGACGCGGTCGTGCTCGGCTGTACCGAACTGCCGCTGGCGCTGTCGGACGGCAACTCGGCGCTGCCTACGCTGGACTCGACCCGGCTGCTGGCGCGCGCCGCGCTCGAATACGCGCTGCGTCGCAGCCCGTAGCACGCGCCATGCCTCGCTACATCGCTTTCCTGCGCGGCGTCAGCCCGATGAACGCGAAGATGCCCGAACTCAAGGCCTGCTTCGAGGCCGCGGGCTTTGCCGAGGTGCGCACGCTGCTCTCCAGCGGCAACGTCGCGTTCTCCAGCCGCACGCTTGCCGAGACCGAGCTGGTGCGCAGTGCCGAACTTGCGATGCAGTCCGGGCTGGGCAGGGCGTTCGGCACCTTCATCCGGTCGGCGGCGCAGTTGCAGGCGCTGATCGTCGCCGATCATTACGCGGACTTCGACATCGACCGGGGCGCGAAGCGGGTCGTCACCTTCCTGCGCGAGGCCGCCCCGCCGGGCATCGCACTGCCATCGGCGCGTGACGGCGCGCGCGTGCTCAAGGTCGTCGGCCGCGAGGTCTACAGCGCCTACCTGCCGGGGCCGAAAGGGCCGGTGTTCATGAGCCTGCTCGAGCGCCATTTCGGCGCGGACATCACCACGCGCACGCTGGAGACCGTGCGCAAATGCGCCGCTGCTTGATCGCCGCCGGCGGTCGGCGCAAATGTCAACCCGCGCCGTCATCGCAGTGCTAAAGTTTGCGCGATCACGGCTCGATCAGGAGACTTCGATGGACGCGCAGCAACTGGTTTCCGAATTTCTCGCCTCCGATCACGGCGCGCAGGCGGCGCAGGCGCTGGCCGCGCAGGGCATCGCGCCGGCCGATGCGCAGCAGATGCTGGCCCAGGCCGCCGAGGCGGCGCATGGCCATGTGGAGGAGCAGAACGCCGGCCTGCTCGGGGACCATCCGGGCAAGAGCTTCTTCGCCGCGTTCGCGGCCGGCCTGGTGCGCGGCGACGGCCTCGTGAAGTCGCTGGGCGAGGGCGGCGAGGGCGTGATCGGCGGGCGCATCGCCGAATCGCTGGCGGCGCGCGCCGGGGTCGATCCGTCGGTCGCGTCCACCGTCGCGGCGGCGGCCACGCCGTTCATCGTCGGCTTCCTGAAGCAGAAGCTGGCCTGAGCCGGGAGCCCGGCAGCGTCTCCGGGCTGCCGCTCGTCGCTGCATCCCTCGTGGCGACGGCCAACGGTCGGTCGGACCGCGAGCCATCGCAACGTGCACCTCTGCGAAGGAAGGAGTTGCCATGATGAAGCGTCTGTTCAAAACGGCCGCAGCGGCGGCATTCTGGTCAGCGGCGATTGCCTTGTCGGGATTGCTGCCGCCCGCGACGGCATGGGCACAGAAATTCGTGGTGACGCCGGTCGCGGAAAAGAAGGTCGCCGAGTTGCCGACGGGGCCATTGTTCTGGCAAATCGAGACCTTTCCCACGTTGGCACAAGCGCAGGCTGCGGCGGGGCCTACCTCGTTGGCCGCGGAGGTGTCTGGAAAGGTCTGGCTGTTCACCCTTGGGCCCAAGGGCTCCCCGGGGCACGGAGGAACCGCCGTCACCGAGGTCGGGCCGGTGCCGCCCGTCACGGCACCCGAATATCTTTTGCGCATCAACCACGCCGGAGGCCCGCCCGGAGCCAGGACGCCTGTGCATTCGCATCCGGGTTCGGAAAGCTTTTACGTGCTGTCCGGCCGACTGGGGCAACGAACGCCGCATGGCGTCAGTTATGCCGAGGCCGGGCAAGCCATGAATGGGCACAGTCCCGGAACGGCGATGGAAGTCTTCAATCCCGGCACCACCGATCTCGACCAACTCGTCATGTTCGTCGTGGATGCCACCAAACCGTTCTCGGTGCCCGCCAAGCTGCCATAAGTGGCTGATGGTTGGTCGCCGCGGCGTCAGGCCGCGCGCAGGAAATCGCGCAGCGCGAACAGCACGCCGTCCGGCGCCTCGGTCATCAGCGCGTGGCCAGCGGGAAGTTGCACGACCTTGGCATTGCGGGCCTTCGCCGCGAGCGCTGCCGCGGCCTTCGGCGGCGTCATCTGGTCGAACCGGCCTACTATGAAAAGCGTAGCGCACTGCACGCGTCCCATCTGCATTTCACCGGCTTTGTATGCATCACATGCGGAAAAGCCGGTATGGAACAGGTTGTGCTCGCGGTTGCTCGCGAGCACGCGGCGCATCAGCGCGCGCGAGCCGCCGTAGAGCCAGGTGCCGGGGCCGAGCGACGAGGGCGGCGGCGCGAGCGTCGAATGCGAGAACACGTTGACCATGTCGATCGCCTTCATCGGTTCGTGCAGCGATGCGTCCAGCAACGCCGGCGATACCTTCATCGGGAACGCGGTGCCGACCAGCGCGAGCTGGCTGACCCGGTCCGGCGTGCTCGCCGCGGCCTCGAGCGCGATCAGCGAGCCGAAGCTGTGGCCGACCAGCGCGGCGCGGCGCACGCCTGCCGCGTCCAGCAGCGCAACGATAAAGCGTGCCGCTTCCT
>JAFECV010000419.1 GCA_018241985.1 Pseudomonadota bacterium
ACAGATGGCCGTTGATGACGATGAACAGCCATGACGCCATGGTGCCGAACAAGCGTGCCGACGCGGTGGCCGAGCTGTCGCTGGTCGAGTCGAAGAAGCCGGCATAGTTCAACCCCATCTGCAGCCCGATCAACTCCCCCGCAAACTCGATGGCGGCGAATACGATGCGGGCCGCGAAGCCCATCGTGATGCCCACCCCCACTTGCTGCAGCACGACCCCGAATGCCGCCGGATCGTCCAGCGCGATCGCCGGAGCCGCCGGCAACACGGCCTGGGCAGCAAGCGCGACGAGGAATGAAAGCGCCAGCTTCACGCGCACCGGCACGCTGCGCATCGACAGCACGGGTGCAGAGGTGAACAGCGCCAGCACGCGCAGGAAGGGCCACAGAATGGGTGTAAGCCATGCCGTCAGCTGGGCTTCGGAGAAGGTCAGCATGGCGACCGCGTCAGCCGACCACGCTGGGTATCGTCTGAAGCACGCGCCGCAGGTAGTCGACCAGCATGCTGAGCATCCAGGGGCCCGCCACCGCCAGCACGGCCACCGCCGCAACCAGCTTGGGCACGAAAGACAGCGTCGCCTCGTGAATCTGCGTGGCCGCCTGGAAGATGCTGACGATCAGGCCGACGACCAGCACGACCAGCAGCACCGGAGCTGCCACGGTGAGCAGCATCAACAGGCCTTCCTGGCCGAAAGTCATGACTTGCTGGGCTTCCATCACCACGACCTCATTGTGCGAAGCTGACAGCCAGCGATCCCAGCAGCAGGTTCCAGCCGTCGCCCAGCACGAAAAGCATCAGCTTGAACGGCAAGGCCACCAGCACGGGGGACAGCATCATCATGCCCAGGCTCATCAGCACGCTGGCGACGATCATGTCGATGATGAGGAAGGGAATGAAGATCAGAAAACCAATCTGGAAGGCCGATTTCAGTTCGCTGGTCACGAAGGCCGGGACGAGCACCCGCATCGGCACCTTGGCTGGTTCGACCGAGTCGCCCTGCTTGGCCAGCTTCACGAACAGCGCCAGATCGCTCTGGCGCGTCTGCCGCAGCATGAAGACGCGCAGCGGCGCCTCGCCGCGTGCCAGCGCCTCTTCGAAACTGATCTGGTTCGCGGTGTAGGGCCGGTAGGCTTCGTTGTAGACCTTGTCCAGGGTCGGCCCCATGACGAACAGGGTCAGGAACAAGCTCAAGCCGATCACCACCTGGTTCGGCGGCGCGGTCTGCGTACCCAGCGCCTGGCGCAACAGGCTCAACACGATGACGATGCGGGTGAACCCCGACATCATCAACAGCATCGCAGGCAGGAAGCTCAGTGCGCTGAAGAACAGCAGCGTCTGCACCGGCACCGAATAGCTGGTGCCGCCGGCGCCATGGCCGACCAGCAGGGGCAACGACATGGTGCCGGTCGTCTGCTGCGCCAAAGCGGCGCAGGGCAGCATGGCACTCAGCAGGGCGACGGCCATTCGCGGGCCGCGGCGATGGCGCGAAGGGAGAAACTTCATGGCGTCAGGACTCCATGCCGTCGCCGGAGCGCTTGTGCCGCAGCCGGTGCAGCAGGCTCGCGAACGGGACATCCGGATGCAACGTCGGCGCAGCCGGAAATTCCTGCGGGGCCAGCGTGTGCAATGGGGTGATGTGCTGCTGCGTGACGCCAAGCACCAGCCACTGCCTCGCTTCGCCACTGCCGATCTCGACGGTCACGATGCGTTGGCCAGGCGACAGAGGCATCGTCGCGATGACGCGCGTGACGCCAGTTGCCGCCCCCAGTGTCGCACCGTAGGGCGAACGCTTGAGCAGCCAAAGCGCGAGCGGGATCAATGCAAGGACCGCGATGAACCACAGCAGCGAAAGACCGGTCGGCGCCACGGGCAAAGCCTTTCGCGTTCAGTTGCTGCGGCTGAGCCGGCGCATGCGCTCGGACGGTGTGACGATGTCAGTGAGGCGAATACCGAATTTCTCGTTCACCACCACCACCTCGCCCTGGGCGATGAGGTAACCGTTGACCAGCACGTCCATCGGTTCGCCGGCCAGCGCATCGAGTTCGACCACCGAACCCTGCGCCAGTTGCAGGATGTGCTTGATCGGGATCCTCGTGCGGCCGAGCTCGACGGTGAGCTGCATCGGTATGTCGAGGATCATGTTGATGTCGTTGCCGGCCGCGTTCGCGGCGCTCGGCACGAACTGGGTGAAGGTCGCCGGCACGACCGTCTCGGCGCTCAATTCACCGGCCTGCGGCCCGCTTCCTGCTTCCTGCTGCTGCTCGAGGGCAGCCGCCCATTCGTTCGCCATTGCGTTCTGCTCGATCGGGTTCTTCTCAGACATGGGGTTCTCCAAGCCAGCTCACTTCGGAATCGACGAGTGTCTGTTCGACCTTCAGCGCGTACCTGCCGTTGGAAGTGCCGTATCCGCATTCGAAAACAGGCACGCCGTCGACCTTCGCCTCTATCCGCTTGCCGATCTCGAGTTCGACGAAGTCGCCCGCCTTGAGCGCCAGCAGTTGCTCCACGTTGACCGACGCATGGCCCAGCTCGGCCACCAGCGCGACCTCGGCCGCCTGGATCTGGTGTTTGAGCAGCTTGACCCAACGACGATCGGACTCGCCGATCCCGCCTTGCAGGTTGGAATACAGCACATCGCGGATCGGCTCCAGCGTCGCATAGGGGATGCAGAAGTGGATGTCCCCGGAGCTGTCGCCGATTTCAAGCGAGAAGGAGGTGCTGA
>JAFECV010000041.1 GCA_018241985.1 Pseudomonadota bacterium
GCGCCGGCACCACGTCGTCGCGCACCACGTCGAAGTGGTGATAGAAGCTCGCGACCTCGTAGACCTCGGCCATCGGCAGATTCATCAGGTACGCGAGCGCGACCAGGTCGCCCTCGTGCAAGCAGCCGGTCGCGTCATTGATGCGGTGCAGGTGCTCGATCAGCAGGTCGCGCCGATACGGGCCAGGGCCGATCAGGCCGCGCACGCGCGCGACCGCGGCATCGTCGGGCTGGCGGCCCTTGGGCTCGCGCCGCGCGCGGCGCATCGGAACGGCAGCGGTGCCGGCATCGATGGAAGATTGGGTCATGGTGTCGCGGCAAATGGCGGCACCATCTTAGTCTTGCCCGGCACGTGCCGCCATCGGCATCGTCCCGGAGCCGCGCCGGTGCTCTATTCGAGCCGTACCGACAGGCGCGAGAAGCCGCTGGCCGGAAACAGCGCGCGCTCCGGCGCCGGGTCCGTCACCTCGGCGATCCCCTGGGTGCCCGCCAGCAG
This sequence comes from Pseudomonadota bacterium, assembly GCA_018241985.1. Classification (GTDB taxonomy): domain Bacteria; phylum Pseudomonadota; class Gammaproteobacteria; order Burkholderiales; family Burkholderiaceae_C; genus Rhodoferax_A. Next base: position 496 of record JAFECV010000041.1, read on the forward strand.
CGTCGCCATCAGCACGCGCAGTTCCAGCCGCGCCAGCGGCGCGCCGGGGCAGACGTGCAGGCCCGCGCCGTACAGCAGGTTGTGGTCGCGGTTGCGCGCCGGATCGTAGGCGTCGGGGTCGCCGAACCGGGCTTCGTCGCGATTCGCGGAGGCCCAGATCAGGGTCAGCCGCTCGCCCGCGGCCATCTGGTGTCCGCCGATCTCGACCGGGCAGGTCGTGATGCGGCGGTTCGCGATCAGCGGTGCATGGATGCGCAGGATCTCGTCGATCGCATCGGGCAGGTCGGCGGGCCGCCGGCGCAGCTCGGCCTGCAGCAGCGGATGCGCGGCGAGGTACTGCACCAGGATGCCGACGCTCGCGGCGATCGTGCCGAGCTCGCCGACGGTCCAGTTGCGCACGATGCTGACGATTTCCTCGTCGCTCAGCGGCCGGCCGTGGATGCGCTCGCGCAGCAGGCGGCTGGTCACGTCGTCGCCCGCCTGCTCGCCGGCATCGCGCCGGACGACGAGCTGCTGCACGATGTGGTTGTCGAATTCGAGCGCGACCCGCGCCATCGCGGCGCGGTCGCCCGCGCGGATCGCGCGATGGTTGCTGGCGATCCATTCGCCGAGCGGCTCGTGCAGCGTGTCGGGCCAGCCCATGAACGCGCACTGCACGCGCAGCGCGAACGGCTGCGCGAAGCCGGCCATCAGCTCGAACGCCCGGCCGCGCGGCAGCGCCGCGACCAGCGCCTCGGCGATCGATCGGCAGACGGGCTCGAAAGCCGCCATCCGTTCGGGCGCGAAGTAGCGCTCGACGATGCGCCGGTACGGCGTGTGCTCCGGCGGGTCCATCGCGTTCGGAATCGACAGGTGATTCGACGCCGCGTTGCTGAAGGTTTCGGCGTCGCCCAGCGCGCGCATCACGTCCGCATGACGGAACAGCGACCACCACAGGTAGTCGCTGTACGCGACCGGGCAGCGCCTGCGCATCGCGTCGTAGGCGGCGATCTGGTCGCGCTGCACGTCATCCGATGCGGGATCCCAGTCGGCAGGTGGGGCAGACGGGATAGTGACCATGCGCGCCAGCGTATCCGAAGCGGGGGCTGCGCGGCTTGACCTGGATCAGTCATGCTCCGAGGGCGTGATGCACCGGATGCGCGGAATCAATCGCTCAATGACTGCGCGGCCCGAAGGACCGCGCGCGCGATCGTCAGCGCCATCGTCAATACGTCTCCAGATGCAGCCGCCCCTCGCTCTTGAGCGCGGCGGCGATCGCGTCCCACGACAGGCCGGCCTGCTGCGCGACGTCGCGCAGCGCCAGCACCACGCCCTCCTCCATGCTTTTGAGGCCGCAGACGTAGAAGAAGGCGTTCGAGTCCTGCAGCAGCGGCGCGAGGTCCGCGGCGCGCGCGCGCATCCGGTCCTGCACGTAGGTCTTGGGCTGGCCCGGCGTGCGGCTGAACGCGAAGTTGATGTCGATGAAGTCCTTCGGCAGCGTCTGCAGCGGGCCGAAGTACGGCAGCTCCTCCTTGGTGCGCGCGCCGAAGAACAGCAGCAGCTTGCCGCCTTCGAACTTGCCGCTCTTGCGCAGGCGCCGGCGCCATTCGGTCATCGCGCGCATCGGCGCGGAGCCGGTGCCGGTGCAGATCATCACGACGTGGCTCTTCGGGTGGTTCGGCATCAGGAAGGTGGCGCCGAAGGGCCCGATCACCTGCACCTTGTCGCCGACCTTCAGGTCGCACATGTAGTTGCTGGCGACGCCGCGCACCGGGTTGCCCTGGTGGTCTTCGAGCACGCGCTTGATCGTCAGCGACAGGTTGTTGTAGCCGGGGCGCTCGCCGTTGCGCGGGCTCGCGACCGAGTACTGGCGCGCGAAATGCGGCTTGCCGCGTTCGTCGAGGCCGGGCGGCACGACGCCGATCGACTGGCCCTCGAGCACCGGGAACGGCATCGCGCCGAAGTCGAGGATGACGTGGTGCGTGTCGTACTCCCTGCCGACCTCGGTGACGCGCACGTTGCCGACGCAGGTGGCGGTCACGGTCTTATCGGCCGCGCGCGCGCCGTACAGGTTGGTGTAGGCATGGGCGGCGGACCAGGGCGGCAGCTTCGCGCCGTAGCTGGCCGGCGGCGTGCCGGCGCCGGGCTGCGCCGGGTCGACCGCCGCCTGCGCCAGCGCCGCCTGCGCCTGGGCCAGCGTCTTCAGCGACTCGTCGGCCACCGGCGCGTCCTGCGCGAGCGCGTCGGCGCCGACACCCATCTCGGCGAGCTGCGCCGGCGTCAGCTCCTCGGGCAGGTCGAACCAGCCGAACTGCTCCGCGAGCGGGTACGCGCTGGCCTTGGGCACCATGCGCCAGTTGTCGATCGCGCCGGTCGGGCACACCGGAATGCAGGCCAGGCACTTCTCGCAGATCGACGGATCGACGACGTAGTTGTTCGCGTCGTGCGAGATCGCCTGGATCGGACACGCCGCCTCGCAGGCGCCGCAGCGGATGCAGATCGCGGGGTCGATCAGGTGTTGCTTGAGGAGGGTGGTGTCGGTGGCCATGTCCATGATTCAACTCTCTCGCACAAGCGACGGCGTTGCGGTTGTCAAAAACGCTTACGCCATCCGCAGCACATAGATCCCAAAGAGCCCAATGGCCGCGGAGCAGGCCATGCGCGGGCACTCGTGGCCGGGGTCTCCCCGGCCACTGAGTGCGCCCCCTCGCAGGGGGGAAGCGAAGCGGAACGCAGTCCGCGCAGCTTGGGGGTGGTTCATTCAATTAAAGCGCACGTATTCGAAATCGACCGGCTGGCGGTTGATCCCGATCACCGGCGGCGCGATCCAGTTCGCGAACTTGCCGGGCTCGACCACCTGGCCCATCAGCGAGGTCACGAAGGCACGGTCCGCCGCGCTCGGCAGCCACTGGTCGACGTTGGCCTTCCATTCGGCTTCGGACACCACATGCCCGTCGGGCGCGACCCGCACGCCCGCGAGCGTGCCGATCTGCCGATTGAACGCCTTGTGCGGCACCTGCAGGCGAAACGGAATGCCCGCCTTCTCGATCACCCGGTTCCAGCGCGCGACGCCGGCCATCGAGTCCTTGATGTAGTCGTCGCGCAGCACTTCATTGAGCGCGTTGAGCATCGGCACTTCCTTCTCGACCAGCTTGCCGCCCGACACGTCGAGCACCTTGTAGCTGGAGCCGTGCAGGCGGTGGTCGTCGGTGCGCTTGCCCTCCTCGAAGCGGCCCTTCAGGCCGGCGCTGTAGAAGGTCGCGGCGTTCGACGACTGGTCCGCGCCGAACAGGTCGATCGTGACGCTGAAGTGGAAGTTCAGGTAGCGCTGCAGCGTCGGCAGGTCGATCACGCCGGCGGCGCGCAGCTTGCCCGGGTCGTCGGTCTTGAGCTGGTTCATCGCATCGCAGGTGCGCTGCACGACGCGCGAGATGCCCGACTCGCCGACGAACATGTGGTGCGCCTCCTCGGTCAGCATGAACTTCGTCGTGCGCGCCAGCGGATCGAAGCTCGACTCGGCGAGCGCGCACAGCTGGTACTTGCCGTCGCGGTCGGTGAAGTAGGTGAACATGAAGAACGACAGCCAGTCCGGCGTCTTCTCGTTGAACGCGCCGAGGATGCGCGGGTTGTCGGCGTCGCCCGAGCGGCGCTCGAGCAGCGCCTCGGCCTCCTCGCGGCCGTCGCGGCCGAAGTAGCGGTGCAGCAGGTAGACCATCGCCCACAGGTGGCGGCCTTCCTCGACGTTGACCTGGAACAGGTTGCGCATGTCGTACAGGCTGGGCGCGGTCAGGCCCAGGTGGCGCTGCTGCTCGACCGACGCCGGCTCGGTGTCGCCCTGCGTGACGATGATGCGGCGCAGGTTCGCGCGGTGCTCGCCGGGAACGCTCTGCCAGGCCGGCTCGCCGAGGTGGTCGCCGAAGTGGATCTTGCGGTCGGCTTCAGCCGGGTTCAGGAAGATGCCCCAGCGGTAGTCGGGCATCTTCACGTAGTCGAAGTGCGCCCAGCCCTGTGGGTCCACGCTGGTCGCGGTGCGCAGGTACACGTCGAACGCGCGGGACCGCTCGGGGCCGACCTCCTGCCACCAGCCGACAAAAGCCGGTTGCCACTGTTCGAGCGCGCGCTGCAGGGTCTTGTCCTCGTTCAGGTTGACGTTGTTCGGAATCTTCTCGCTGTAATCGATGCTGCTCACGATGGATCTCCTGGTCGGATGGAATGGGATTTGCTACTAAATAGATAGCTACTATCGAAGAATTGGCAATGGCTATGGCCTGATTTCATTCAAAAACCGGACCTCGACGCGGTCGGGCGACTTCAGACCCGGTTCCAGTCAAATGCGGCCTTTTCGCCCTTGCCGTAGACCTTCAGCGCGCCGCGCTCGCCGACCGCGTTCGGCCGCTGGAAGATCCAGTTCTGCCACGCGGTGAGCCGGCCGAAGATGCGGGTCAGCATGTTCTCCTGCTGCGAAAAGCGCAAGTTCGCTTCGAGGCCGGTCAGCGCGTCCGGGCTCATCGCGGCGCGCTCTTCCAGCGCGATGCGGATCTCGTCCGCCCAGTCGATCTCGTCGGGCGCGGCGGTGACGAGGCCAAGCGCGAGCGCCTCGTCCGCCGCAATCGGACGGCCGGCGGCGGCGCGCACCGCTTCCATCGGCGCGGCCTCTTCGTAGAAGCGGCGCGCGAGCCGCGACTGGTCGTTCACCATCGGCGCCAAGCCGAAGTTGAATTCGTCGAGCTGCAGCGCGGCCGCATTCTCGACGCCGCTCAGCATGTAGGCGCGGTCCGCGCAGAACGCGAGTTCGGCCAGCACGCCGGCAAAGCACGAGCCGGGCTCGATCAGCGCGAACAGGCTGCGCGACGACACGTCGAGGCGCGCCAGCGTGCGCCGCAGCATGCCGATCGTCTCGCGCACGAACCAGTGGTGCTGGTGCGCGAGCATCGCTGCGTCCGCCTGCAGCACCGCCTTGGGATCGCCGGCGGTCTTCAGCAGCCAGGTGCCGATCTCGAGTTCGTTGGTGCGCATGTGCAGGATCGCGTCGTCGAGCTCGCGCGCCATCGCGAGCGGCCACCAGCCGGCGCCGGCAGCCTCGATGCCGGCGATATCGGCGGGCTGCGCGCCGGCCGGCGCGCGCACGGTGAAGGTCGCGAGCCGCTTCGCACGGTCGATGTCCACGGTCACGTTCGCGTAGCGCAGCTGCTCGGTCGTGACGTTGCGCTCGACCGGCGTGAGCGCGATACCGCGGGCCTGCTGCGGGCGGTCGCTGCCGGCGGCAAGCTGCGCGGCGCGCCCCTGCACCGCCTGCGCGAACTGCTGGGGCTTGGCGATCGCGTCGACCAGGCGCCAGTCGACCGCGCGCTGGCCGCGCACGCCTTCGGTCGTGGTGCAGAAGATGTCGGCCAGGTCGTGCCGCACATGGCGCTTGTCGGTGACGCGGGTCAGCCCGCCGGTGCCGGGCAGCACGCCGAGCAGCGGCACCTCGGGCAGCGACACCGACGACGAGCGGTCGTCGACCAGGATGATCTCGTCGCAGGCCAGCGCCAGCTCGTAGCCGCCGCCGGCGCAGGCGCCGTTCAGCGCCGCGATGAACTTCAGGCCGGAATGGCGGCTCGCGTCCTCGATGCCGTTGCGCGTCTCGTTCGTGAACTTGCAGAAGTTGACCTTCCAGGCGTGGGTCGAGAGGCCCAACATGAAGATGTTGGCGCCGGAGCAGAACACCTTGTCGCGCAGCGAGGTGACGACCACGACACGCACCTGCGGGTGCTCGAAGCGGATGCGTTGCAGCGCATCGTGCAGTTCGATGTCGACGCCGAGGTCGTAGGAATTGAGCTTGAGCTTGTAGCCGGGGCGGATGCCCGCGTCCTCGTCGATGTTCAGCGACAGCGTCGCGGTCTGCCCGTCGACGGCCAGCTTCACGTGCCGGTATCGGGACGGGTCGGTCTGGTAGTTCACCAGGGGGTTCTCGGCCATGTTTTGCTCCTGAAGGAAGATGATCGGCGGCGGGTCAGACGTGATGCACAAAAATGCAGAATTTGCGATTTCTCAAACGAACATATGCATCATAGTGCATTTTATTGCAGGCGTCAAATGCATTTTTTTGCATGCCATCGGTGTAGACATAACCGCAGCTCAGCCCTGCGCCAGCCGCGCCCGAACCTGCGCGAGCAGCTGCGTGTAGGCCTGGTCCAGCGGGCGGTTGCTGGTGTCGAAATGCATGTCGGCCTTGGAATAGAACGCCGAGCGCCCGTCCAGGATGCGCTGCAGGTCCTTCATCGCCTCGCGGCTGGCGGCCATCGGCCGCAGGTCGCCCTGCGCCGCGACCCGCGCCATGTGGTCCGCCGGCGCGGCCTGCAGCCAGATCGTGTAGCAGTGCGCGAGCAGCAGGTTGAAGTTGGCCGCGTCCGACACCAGCCCGCCGGGCGTCGCGATCACGACCTCGGGGTAGATCTGGATCGCCTCCTCGAGCGCGCGGCGCTCGTAGCGGCGGTATGCGTTCGCGCCGTACAGGTTGTGGATTTCGCTGATGCCGCAGCCGGCGAATTTCTCGATCTCGCGGCTCAGCTCGATGAACGAATAGCCGAGGTCTTCGGCCAGGCGCCGGCCGAGCGTCGATTTGCCGGCGCCGCGCAGCCCGATCAGCGCGATGCGCGACAGGCGCTCGCGCTCGTTGCCGCCGGCGCCGAACAGCTCGCCCAGAGCGAGCCGCGCACGCAGCAGGTCCGGCTCGCTGCGGTGCTCCAGCAGTTCGCGGATCAGCAGCCATTCCGGCGACGAGGTGCTGACGTCGCCCAGCAGTTCGGCGAGCGAACAATGCAGCGCGCCCGCGATCTGCAGCAGCACCAGGATCGACGCATTGCCGGTGCCGTATTCGAGATTCGCCAGGTGCCGCTCCGACACGTCGGCCGCCAGCGCGACGGCCTTGCGCGTCATGCCGCGGCGCGAACGCAGCGTGCGCACCCGCTCGCCCAACGCGACCAGGAACGGATGCCGCGCCTCGTCGGCCGGCGGCTCGCCTGCCACGGGAGCCGCCGCCGTTGGCCGAACGTCGACGACTGCCGAATCGGCGCCGGAATCGGGTTCGGAACTCATGGTTTCACCCTCCTACTGACGGCGGGCGCCGCAGCCCGCCACAGCGCGCGAGATAGGCGCGCGGCCAGCGCCGACGCCTGCGCCGTGCTGAATGCTTGAGATTTGCTTGACATGCACTTTAGTGCATAGTATCGTTCACCAGCATGATAGTGCATTTGAGCGGGGAAGTTAAGCGGGAAGAATTCATCCTGCAACATCCTGCAATCCCGATCCCTCGTTTCCTGCAACCCCTTTCGCCGTGATGGAGTGATGCGATGACCACTGACACCCCCGCCCTGCTGCAGAACTACCTGGCCGGACGCTGGCAGGCCGGCAGCGGCCCCGGCACGCTGCTGCGCGACCCGGTGCTGGGCACCGGCCTGGCGCGGGTCAGCAGCGGCGGGCTCGACCTCGCCGAAGGCTTCGCGTTCGCGCGCGAGCAAGGCGGTCGCGCGCTGCGCGCGCTGAGCTACCGCGAGCGCGCCGCGATGCTGGCCGCGGCGGTCAAGGTGCTGCAGGCAAACCGCGACGCCTACTTCGAGATCGCGACCGCGAATTCGGGCACCACGAACCGGGATTCCGGCGCCGACATCGACGGCGGCATCTTCACGCTCGGCTACTACGCGCGCCAGGGCGAGACGCTGGGCGACGCACGCTTCCTGCTCGACGGCGACGCAAGCCGGCTCGGCAAGGACCCGGCGTTCCAGTCGCAGCACATCATGGTGCCGACGCACGGCGTCGCGCTGTTCATCAACGCGTTCAACTTCCCGTCCTGGGGCCTGTGGGAAAAGGCCGGGCCGGCGCTGCTGTCCGGCGTGCCGGTGATCGTCAAGCCGGCGACCGCGACCGCCTGGCTGACCCAGCGCATGGTGCAGGACGTGGTCGACGCCGGCGTGCTGCCGGCCGGCGCGCTGTCGGTGGTGTGCGGATCGTCGAACGGGCTGCTCGATGCGCTCGAGCCGTTCGATCTGGTCTCGTTCACCGGTTCGGCCGAGACTGCCGCGCTGATCCGCAGCCACCCTGCCGTGAGCGCGCAATCGGTGCGGGTCAACGTCGAAGCCGACAGCCTGAACGCGGCGCTGCTCGCGCCCGGCACGCGGCCGGATTCCGAGGTGTTCAAGCTGCTGGTCGGCGAGGTCGTGCGCGAGATGAGCACCAAGTCCGGCCAGCGCTGCACCGCGATCCGCCGCGTGCTGGTGCCGGCCGAGCTGTACGACGCGGCGGCCGAGGCGATCTCGGCGAAGCTCGCCACGCTCTCCGTCGGCAACCCGCGCAACAAGGACGTGCGCATGGGCTCGCTGGTCAGCCGCGAGCAGCTGGATACGGTGCAGGCCGGCCTCGCGCGGCTGCGCGCCGAGACCGACCTGCTGCACGACGGCGCCGGCCATGCGCTGGTCGACGCGGACCCCGCGGTGGCCGCCTGCGTCGGCCCGACGCTGCTCGGCACGCGCCGCCCGCAGGACGCGCGCCTCGTGCACGAGGTCGAGGTGTTCGGCCCGGTCGCTACGCTGCTGCCCTACGCTTCGCTCGACGAGGCGCTCGCGACGATCCGCCGCGGCCAGGGCTCGCTGGTCACTTCGGTCTACAGCGACGATGCGACGTTCATCGCCGACGCGGCGCTCGAGCTCGCGTCCTCGCACGGCCGGGTCCATGCGATCTCGCCCGACATCGCGGCGCTCAACACCGGCCACGGCAACGTGATGCCGATGTCGCTGCACGGCGGCCCGGGCCGCGCCGGCGGCGGCGAAGAGCTGGGGGGCTTGCGCGCGCTCGGCTTCTACCACCGCCGCAGTGCGCTGCAGGCGTCCGCGGCCGCGCTCGAGCGGCTCGCCGCCGGCGGCCACCGCATTGCGGGCTGATCGACGAAGCACTCGACCAAGGACGCGACCGAGAACCCCACCGTGTAGGCAAGAAGGCACCATGAAACAGGACGTCACCCACCCCGAGGCCGCCGCCGCGCCCGCCATCGCGCCGCCCGACGAGCGCTTCAATTTCGCGCAGCATCTGCTGGACTGCAACGCAGAGCGCGCGATCAAGACGGCGTTCATCGACGACCTGGGCACGCTGAGCTATGGCGCACTCGACGACAGGGTGCGCCGCGTCGCCGCCGGCCTGCGCGCGCTCGGGCTGCGCCGCGAGGAGCGCGTGCTGCTCCTGATGCAGGACGGCTGCGACTGGCCGGTGAGCTTCCTCGGTGCGATGTTTGCCGGTCTGGTGCCGGTGGCGGTGAACACGCTGCTGACCGCCGACGACTATGCGTACATGCTCGAGCATTCGCGCGCGCAGGCCGCGCTGGTGTCGGGCGCGCTGCTGCCGGCGCTGCTGTCGGCGATGACGCGCAGCGACCACGAACTGCAGAAGCTGATCGTGTCGCGCCCGGTCGCGCCGCTCGGCCCGAACGAGGTCGAGTTCGAGGCGTTCGTGGCCGCGCACAAGCCCAGTCCTCGCCCCGCCGCGACTGGTCCGGACGACCCCGGCTTCTGGCTGTACTCGTCCGGCTCCACCGGCCGGCCCAAGGGCATCGTGCGGCCGC
>JAFECV010000420.1 GCA_018241985.1 Pseudomonadota bacterium
TGCGAATTACAGACTTCGCAATGATCGCGGATTCGCGGCAAGCAAGCAGGGCTGTCGCGGCGCGGACACGGCGCGCCGGCCGCGGCTTCTATAGTGGCGCGATGAGAACCTTCAAGACCCTTTCCGAGCTCGGCGCGCTGGTCGGCCAGGAAGTCGCCGTCAGCGACTGGATCACGATCACGCAGCAGCAGATCGACCAGTTCGCCGAGGCGACCGGCGACCACCAGTGGATCCATGTCGACGTGGCGCGCGCCAAGGCCGGCCCGTTCGGCGCGCCGATCGCGCACGGCTTCTTGACGCTGTCGCTGCTGCCGCGCTTCTTCGAATCGTCGATGACCGTCGAGCAGTCGCGCATGGGCGTGAACTACGGGCTGAACAAGGTGCGCTTCACCGCGCCGGTGCCGGTGGAAAGCCGCCTGCGCGCGCGCATGACGCTGCTCGCCTGCGAACCGATCGACCACGACGGGGTCCAGATGACCTGGAACGTGCTGATCGAGCGCGAGGGCGAGGCCAAGCCGGTCTGCATCGCCGAATCGGTGTCGCGGCGCTATCCCTGAATCCGCTGCACGCGGCGCGACCGCGCCGCGCGGGGAGCAGGGTCCAGGCAAAAGAAAAGGCCCGCGGCGGTCTCCCGCGCGGGCCTTGTTGTCGAGCATCCCCGCAGCGGGGCATGCCAGAGGCGACTGGCGTTGCTTACATCGCTTGCAGATCGCCATGCGGGATCTGGCCGGCGCGCTGCGCGACCTTCGCGTCGTTGCGCACGTCGGCGCGGGTCAGCGTGCTGCTGAGCGCGGGTTGCGCGACCACGGTCTGTTCGCCGTGCGCGATCTGGCCGGCGCGTTGCGCGGCAACGGCTTCGGCGCGGACTTCGGCGACCGTGCGGGTCGATTGAAACGCCGGCAGCGGCGTGAGGTCGACTTCACCGGCTTGCGCGCCGACGGCGGCCAGGGTGGCAAAGGCACTGGCGAGGAGGATCTTGGATGCGTTCATGATGAGTTTCCTTTCAAGCAATGATTGACACGTTTCCGGGCAGGGCGGGCTGTGGCGATCCTTCCCGTCTTGTCCTGCCTCGGTGAGTCGCGCCACGGCGAAATTTCTTTCATCGCGTTGGCTTGCGGCTCCGGGCGGAGAAGAGGTCCGATTGACCGCTGTCCCGTCTCGTCCAGCCTCGGTGAGTCGGTCTCGGCTCATCGATGAAAGCAACTATAGGGTTTACACTGACATTAATAAACGGCACGATGAACAACTGAGTGTTCCTTGAAATGGAACAATCGTGCCGAGATGCCGGAAACGGCACGCCCATTCACTCGGGGGTCAGTCATGGATCGTCTTCTGTCGATGCGCGTGTTCCAGCAGGTCGTCGATCACGGCGGCTTCGCGGCGGCGGCGCGCGCGCTCGAAATGTCGGCGCCGGCGGTGACGCGGCTGGTCGGCGACCTGGAGCAGCATCTGGGCGCACGGCTGCTGCAGCGCACGACGCGGCGGGTCTCGCTGACCGACGCGGGCCAGGCATACCTGGCGCGGGTGCGCGAGATCCTCGGCGCGGTCGACGAGGCCGAAGTCTGCGCGCGCGGGCAGACCGACGAGGTCGCCGGCACGCTGCGCATCCACACCTGGCCGGTGATGGCGGTCCACGTGCTGGCGCCGCTGGTCGCCGAATTCCGGCGCAGGCATCCGAAGGTCGTGCTCGACATCACGGTCGACAACAGCGAGACCCTGGCGGTCGAGGACTACGACCTGACGCTGCTCAGTGCCGATACGCACTACGACGCGAACGTGGTCGCGCGTCCGGTGATGACCGCCGAGATTCTGCTGTGCGCCGCGCCGAGCTACCTGCGCGGCGCGCCCGAACTGCGCGAGCCGGCGGACCTGCGCCGCCACGCGCGGCTGCGGATGCGCTACCCCGGCGGTAGCGCGCAGCACTGGATCCTGACCCACCCGCGCACGCCGGGTCGCCAGACGACGGTCGAAGTCGAGCCGGCGCTGGTCGCCAACGACGTCGACACGCTGCTGCGCGCCGCGCTCGACGGCGCGGGCATCAGCGCGCATCCGATCACGCTGATCGCCGACTCCCTGCGCAGCGGCGCGCTGCAGCGCGTGCTCGCGCCCTGGATCACCGGGCATGTGACCCTTTATGCGGCGCTGCCCAGCAGGAAGTACGTGCCGGCCCGCACGCACGCTTTTCTCGACTTCCTGATCGAGCAGACGCGGCTGCGCGCCGAGGAGGCCGAGCGGGCGTGCGCGCCGTCGAACCTTGCGCCCGCCGAACCGCGTGGGCGTCGCTCGCGTGCGCAGGCTTAACCGAAGCCGTTCTGTCGCCAGGCCTCGAACACCGTCACCGCGACCGCGTTCGACAGGTTCAGGCTGCGCTGGCCGGCGCGCATCGGCAGCGCGAGCAGCCGATCGGGCGCGAACCAGCCGCGCAGCTCGGGCGCGAGCCCGCGGGTTTCGGCGCCGAACACCAACCAGTCGCCGGGCGCGAGCGCAGTCGCATACAGGCTGCGCGTGCCGTGCGTGCTGAGCGCGAACATCCGCGCACGCTCCGGCTTGCATGCCGCCAGGAACGCCTCCCAGCCCGGATGCCGGCGCACCTCGGCGTACTCGTGGTAGTCGAGTCCGGCGCGGCGCAGCCGGCGATCGTCCATCGCGAAGCCGAGCGGTTCGATCAGGTCCAGCGTGCAGCCGGTGTTGGCCGCGAGTCGGATCACGTTGCCGGTGTTCG
>JAFECV010000421.1 GCA_018241985.1 Pseudomonadota bacterium
GTAGAAGCGTTGCAGCGTGTCGGCCTCCTTGTCCAGGCGGTGCTCCTGCAGGACGTCCAACACGCGCTGCATGGCCCGGGACATGGGGTTGTGCTCGGCGAAGCTGTAGTCGGCAAACAGCGCGTCGAACACCGGCTTGGTGATCAGGTGCTGGGCCAGCATTTCGACGATCTCGCCATCGCTGATGCTGCCGTTCAGGTCATCGCGCAGTTCGGCCGCGAACGCTGCAAATGCCTGCCGCTCCTGCGCGTTGGCCTCGTTGTCCAGGATGCACTGGATGCGGTCGATATGGGTGCGGGCGATCTTGGCAATGTCGTTGGCCCAGTCTTCCCAGTGGTGGCGGTTGCCGACCTTTTGCACCAGCTTGGCGTAGATGGCCTTTTCGACCTCGCCGACTTCGAACTGCAGCTTGCCCTGTTGCTCGGCCTGGCTTGCCCGGCCCTGCGTGTCCGGGCCGCCGATGGTGAAACCGTCGCGGCCAGCGTCCTGGTTCTTCCGTCGGCTTTTGCCGGGACTGTCCGGGGTCTTGGTGGCCTGACGCTTCTCCACCTTGTCGGTGATGGCGATCACTTCCATCTTGGCCGGATCGCGCCCGATGAGATCCAGCTTGTTCACCAGAGCGTCGAACTTGTCATCGTGCGAGCGCAGGGCCTGCAGCACCTGCCACACCACCTTGTAGGTCTTGTTGTCGTTCAGGGCCTCATGCGGCTCCACGCCGGCGGGAATCACCACCGGGAGCACCACATAGCCGCGCTTCTTGCCCGGCGCGTTGCGCATCACACGTCCGACCGACTGCACCACGTCCACCTGCGAGTTGCGCGGAGTCAGGAACAACACGGCATCAAGCGCCGGGACGTCCACGCCTTCGGAGAGGCAGCGCACGTTGGACAGAACACGGCAGGTGTTGTCCGGCGGATCGGCCTTGAGCCAGCTCAGGTGCGCCTCCTTCTCGCTGGCATTCATGCTGCCGTCCACGTGGCGTGCCTCGCACGTCAGCGTGTAAGCCGCGCTCGCTTGCTGCGCCTCGTCCAGCTCGGTTTCGCTCTCCTGGTAGGCGTCGACAACGGCCTGGAACATGGTGGCAATCTGCTTGGAGCTCACCTTGTGCACCTTGCTGCCGCGCTTGTGCTCGATCACCTGGCAGAAGGCCACGGCCCGCTTCATCGGATGGCCATCGCCAATCAGCTCGTCGTGCAAGCCCTGCTTGGCCAGCGCCTTCCAGCAGCCGACGATCTTGGCGGCATCATCGACGCGCAGCTCGTTATCATTGCTCTTGAGCAGGTCCTGGATGCGGCGGCTGACGTGGCTTTCCTCGATGGAAAGCACCACCACCTTGTAGTCGCACAGCAGGCCCAGGCGCACCGCCTCGGAAAAATTGATCACGTACAGCTCGGGCCCGTAGAGCAAGGGATCGTCCATCGAGCACAGGGTCACGTTGCCCTGCTCGGCGCTGGCCTTGGCGCCGTCGCCGTAGATGCGCGGCGTGGCCGTCATGTACAGGCGCTTGTCGGCCTGGATGAAACCGGCGTCATGCACCTTGACGAAGTTGCTCTCGTCCTGGTCGTCAAAGGTGGCGCCGGTGGTTCGGTGCGCCTCATCGCACACGATCAGGTCAAAGGCCGGCAGGCCGTGTTCCTTCTGCGCCCGACTGATGGTGTCGATCGAGTGGTAGGTGGAGAACACCACGCTCATGTGCTCGCCATCGTGGCGTTTGGCCATCTCGGAAGCCAGGCGGGCCGAGTCGGTGGTGGCCGGGTAGCGCAGCTCATGGGTGAAGGTCTGCACCTGGTCGTCGTCGGCCTTGCGCTTCTTGCCCACGTCTGTGTCGGAGCACACGGCAAAGCTGTGCAGGGGGGTGGCGCTCTCCTGCGTCCATTCGGTCAGCGACTGCGACAGCAACGCCAGGCTGGGCACCAGAAACAGCACCCGCTTGCCGGCGCCAGCCTGGGCCTCGGCGATCTTCAGGCTGGTGAAGGTCTTGCCGGTGCCGCAGGCCATGATCAGCTTGCCGCGGGATTCGTGCTCAAACCCCGCCAGCACGGCCCTCAGGGCGCTTTGTTGGTGTGATCGCAGCGTCTTTTGCACCTTCAGCGCCGGCGCCCGCCTGGGTTGGTACTTCGCCCAATCGATCTGGCTGCTTTCCAGGTCGTTCAGGTCGATCTTGCTGACCGGCGGTTGCTGGTCAATCAACGCATCCTCGGCGTTGGCGCTCCAGTGGTTGGTGGCGCTGACGATCAGCCGGTGGGTGAACGGCTTCTTGCCCGAAGCCGTGAAAAAACTGTCGATGTCGGCCTTCTGCAGCCGGTACTCGGGCGCATACAGCTTGCACTGGATGGCGTGCACCTCGCCGGTGCACGTCTGAGCCACCAGGTCAATGCCGGCGTCGTTGCGATCCAGCCCTTGGCTGGCGGCCCATTCGCCATAGGGCCAGACCTGCGCGTAAAGATCCTTGTAGGTGGCCTCGTTGCGCAGGTAGCAAACGATCAGTTCTTCGAAGTAGGTGCCCTTCTCGCGTTCACTGGCAGCGGCCTTGCGGTATGTATCGAGCAGATCGGAAAGGGCGGTCATATCTTGCGTGTTTTAAAAAGATGGCCGACGATAGATTCAATTAACGGAAAAATAACGGAATTTCACGGTTTTTCCGCAGAAAACGCCTCCGCTTCGGGCAGCTTGAACAAAGCCTGCGCCTGCTGCACCGTCCCGGCCAGCCAATC
>JAFECV010000422.1 GCA_018241985.1 Pseudomonadota bacterium
GCCGTCCAAGCCTGCGCAGGCAGGCTCGGAGCCGCGGCCCTCAGCCCCCTCGAGGCGGTTGGCGAAGCGACACGCAGTGCGCGAAGACTGGGGGTGGTCCATCAGAACTTCGGCGCGCGACGCTCGCGCAGCGAGGCCACGCCCTCGCGCACGTCGGGCCCCGCGAACCCCATGAACTCGAGCGCGAGCGAGGTGTCGAAGTTCGGGCCGGCCATGCGCAGCCAGTTGTTCAGCGCGTACTTGGTCCAGCGGATCGCGCTCTGGCTGCCGGCGGCGAGCCGATCCGCGACCTCGTAGGCCTTGGGCAACAGTTCGCTCTCGGCCACCGCGAGCGAGACCAGGCCGATGCGCTCGGCCTCGGTGCCGGAGACCGGCTCGCACAGCATCAGGTGGTACTTGGCCTTGGCCATGCCGCACAAGAGCGGCCAGACCATCGCCGCATGGTCGCCCGCGGCCACGCCCAGGCGCGTGTGGCCGTCGACGATGCGCGCATTGCTCGCGGCGATCGAGACGTCGGCCAGCAGCCCGGCCACGAGCCCGGCGCCGACCGCGGGGCCGTGCATCGCCGACACGATCGGCTTGTCGCAATTGATCACGTTGTAGACCAGGTCGCGCGCCTCGCGCCAGACGCGGCTGCGCACCGCGAAATCCTGGGCCATGTCTTGCACCAGCCCGAGGTCGCCGCCGCCCGAGAAGCCCTGGCCCTCGCCGCGCAGCACCGCGCAGCGCACGCTGTCGTCCGCGCCCACGTCGCGCCAGATCTCGGCGAGCTCGAAGTGGCCGTCGTGGCCCGCGGTCGGGAGCTTGCCGTTCGCCGCGCGCATCTGGATGTCGAGCACGCTGCCTTGGCCCTGGATGACGGGGCCGCGGCGCGTGATCGCGAGCGTGCGGTAACGCTGGTAGTCGGGTGGTTGGGGTGTGCTCATGATGCGTTCTCCGTCATTGCAGTCGCAGGCCGTTGCATTGTGCCTGCATGGCGATTTTTCGGCGGCCAACGCGAGTGATTCTCACTGTGCGCGCGCTTCGGAAAATACAATGCCGCGCGGCGCTGTGGCATTTCGCCTTAGGTTGATCCCGCGCCCCGGTTGGTGCCATGATGGGTGGCCCAATCGCGAGCTTCGCACTTGGTTTTGCAACTCCACAAGAAAGGATGATCCCATGAGCAACAGCAATCGACGCGTGTTCCTGATGACGGTGGCGGCCGGCACGACGGCGCTGGCGGCAACCCAGCGGATGGCGTTCGCGGCCGAACCGGACCTGACCTCGGCCGATCCGCAGGCAGCCGCTCTCGGCTACGTGCCCGACACGACCAAGGCGGACCAGAAGAAGTACCCGAAGCACGCGACCAGCCAGCATTGCTCGGATTGCGCGCTGCACACGCCGATCGCGGGATCGCAGATGAGCCACTGCTCGCTGTTCCCCGGCAAGCTGGTGCACAACAACGGCTGGTGCAGCGCCTGGGCGAAGCAGGCCTGATCCATCCGCCTCTCGGGCGAGTCGCGCCGCAGCGCTGGCGCGGCCGCCCGGATCAGTTGGCGACTGCAGGCGCGACGACCTTCTGCTCGATCGCGCCGAACAGGCTCTGGCCGCCCGGGCCCTTCATCTCGATGCGGATGGTGTCGCCCCACTTCATGAATTCGGTCGTGGGCGCGCCGTCTTGCAGCGTCTCGATGCAGCGCCGCTCCGCAATGCAGCTGGTGCCGTTCGGCCACTCGAGCCGGCCGTCCCGCTCGATCCCCTGGTTGCTGACCGTGCCGCTGCCGACGATGGTGCCGGCGCGCACCTTGCGCGTCTTGCAAAGGTGCGCGATCAGTTCGCCGAAGTGAAAGTGCATCTCGGGGCCGGCGTCGCACAGGCCCATCTTGCGGCCGTTCCAGCTCGACGCGAGCGTGAGGTGCACACGGCCCTGCTGCCAGGCCGCGCCCAGTTCGTCCGGCGTGACCGCGACCGGGCTGAACGCCGTGGCCGGTTTGCTCTGCAGGAAACCGAAGCCCTTCGCGAGTTCCTCCGACACCAGATTGCGCAGCGTCCAGTCGTTCGCGAGCATCAGCAGGCGGATGCCGTCGAGCGACTGGCCCGGCGTCGCGCCCATCGCCACGTCGCCGGTGACGACCGCGAGTTCGGCCTCGAAGTCGAGCCCCGCTTCGTCGCTCGTCAGCAGCACGTCGTCGCAGGGCCCGAGGAAATCGTCGCTCGCGCCCTGGTACATCAGCGGGTCGGTGCGCAGGGTCGCCGGCGGCTCGGCGCCGCGCGCGCGCCGCACCAGTTCCACGTGGTTCAGGTAGGCCGAGCCGTCGGCCCATTGATAGGCGCGCGGCAGCGGCGCCATGCACTGCGCCGGATCGAACGCGAACGCATGGCGCGCGCGCCCGGCGTTCAGCGCGTCGTACAGATCCTGCAGTTGCGGGCTCAGAAAGCCCCAGTCGTCGAGCACCTGCTGCAGCCGGCTCGCGATGCCGGTGGCGTAATGCGCGCTGGCCAGATCGCGCGCGACCACCACCAGTTGTCCGTCGCGCGAGCCGTCGCGGTAGGTGGCGAGTTTCATCGGGGGAGTTGTGTTGGCAGGGCAGGTGGGATGCGGCCCGATCGCGTATGACGGACCCGGCGAGCGGGGGGATTCTAGTTCAGATGCACAACGACTCTACCGACGCCGATGCGTCGCGGCCACCGCGACGCAGAGCGGTGCACCGGCTGCTGGCAGGGCTCGCA
>JAFECV010000423.1 GCA_018241985.1 Pseudomonadota bacterium
GGCAGGCTGGCCGCGAGCCGGCGCAGGGCGAGCGCGCGCTCGAAGATGACGGCGCCGCCGAAGCCGAGCTTGAAGCCGAGCGCGACGAAGGCCGCGGCCTGCGCCTCGCTGCCGTTGAATGCGTGCGCGATCCCGCTCCAGCGCCCGCCGGGCGGCGCGAGCTCGCGCAGGTACTTCAGCAGCCGGTCGGCGGATCGGCGCACGTGCAGGATCACCGGCAGGCCGTGGCGGCGCGCGATGCGCAGCTGCTCGCGGTAGAAATGCTCCTGGCGCTCGCGCAGCACGGGGTCCGCGGATTCCGGCACGAAGAAATCGAGCCCGATCTCGCCGACCGCGATCAGCCGCGGGTCGGCGCGGTGCGCTTCGAGCTGCGCGTCGAGCGCAGCCAGGTCGGCCTCGCTGGCCTCCGCGGTGCACAGCGGGTGGATGCCGAGCGCATAGCTGTCGCCGAAGTCGTGCGCCAACGCGCGCACCGCGTGGAAGTTATCGACCGCGACCGCCGGCAGCACGCAGTGCGCGACGCCGGCCGCGGCGGCGCGCGCGCGCATCGCGGCGCGGTCGGGGGCGAACTCGGGCGCGTCCAGATGGCAGTGGGTGTCGATCCAGCCGGCGGCGCCTGCGTCCATGTCCGGATCATGCCGCATCGCTGTCCAGGCCGGCCCGCGTGGCTGCAGTGCTCGGCAAACCGTGATACTGTCATCAGGCGCCGAGGTCGCTTGGCTCCACGGTCGTTCCACACAGGTGTCGCGATGGGCAAGGCCGCCCTCTACAGCAGTTCACGACGGCAGCCGGCTGCGTCCGGTTCGCCGTCCACAGCCGGGTCCGAGGTGAAGCCGGCACCGGCGCCGCCGCCGGCGGCCGCCACGGCCGCCACGGCCACCGCACCCCCTCAATCAACGGGCCGCCGGCCGTCCGACCGGCGCACGGCCTGGGCGGTGA
Source organism: Pseudomonadota bacterium (assembly GCA_018241985.1). Taxonomy (GTDB): domain Bacteria; phylum Pseudomonadota; class Gammaproteobacteria; order Burkholderiales; family Burkholderiaceae_C; genus Rhodoferax_A. Next base: position 940 of record JAFECV010000423.1, read on the forward strand.
CTGCGCTGCTCGCCGCGCTGCTGATCGCGCTCGCGCTGGGCTTCGGGCTCGCGCTGCGTCCGGCGCAGCCGCCGCTGACGCAGCGCCAGGTCGACGCGGCGGTACAGAAGTCGCTGCGCACGACGCCGCTGCCGTCGCCCGCGGCCGCGGCCTACGCGACGATCGCGCCGTCGGTGGTGCGCGTGCTGGCCTACGGCAAGGTGCGCGGCAACAGGCGGCTGCTGGAACGCGGCGTCGGCGCCGGGGTCGTGGTCGTCGACCGCGGCGTGATCCTGACCAGCCTGCACATCGTGGAGAACGCCGACACGGTGCAGGTGGTGTTCGCGGACGGCACCGAGTCGAAGGCCGACATCATCAACGAGGAGCCCGAGAACGACATGGCGGTGCTGCAGGCCAAGACCGTGCCCGACGACCTGCCGGCGGCGACGCTGCGCTCCACCGCCGATCTCGCGGTCGGCGACCAGGTGATGGCGGTCGGCTTTCCGTTCGGGATCGGGCCGTCGGCTTCGGCCGGCGTGGTCTCCGGGCTGCACCGGGTGTTCCAGTCGCCCGAGGGCAAGCAGGAGCTGTCGAACCTGATCCAGTTCGACGCCGCCGCCAATCCCGGCAACTCCGGCGGCCCGCTGGTCACGATGGACGGCTCGGTGGTCGGCATCGTGACCGCGATCCTGAACCCGACGCCGGCGCGCACCTTCATCGGCATCGGCTTCGCGGTGCCGATCGAGAATGCGTCCGAGGCGGCCGGCACGTCGCCGTTCTGACCCCCTACCTGCCCCTTTTCCGAACGAGGACCCGATGAGCACGAGCGACGACACGCCGGACGCCGGCACCACGCAGCTGATGGAGCAGATCCTCTACGAGGTCAAGCGCGTCGTGGTGGGGCAGGACCGCTTTCTCGAACGGGTGCTGGTGGCGACGCTGGCGCAGGGACACCTGCTGGTCGAGGGGGTGCCGGGGCTGGCGAAGACGCTGACGGTGAAGACGCTGGCGGCCACGGTGCGTGGCCAGTTCCGGCGCATCCAGTTCACGCCGGACCTGGTGCCGGCGGACCTGGTCGGCACCCGCATCTACAACCAGAAGAGCGGCGAATTTTCAACCGCGCTCGGCCCGGTGTTCACGCACCTGCTGCTGGCCGACGAGATCAACCGCGCGCCGGCCAAGGTGCAGAGCGCGCTGCTCGAAGTGATGCAGGAGCGCCAGGTGACGATCGCCGGCGTGTCGTACCCGGTGCCCGAGCCGTTCCTGGTGATGGCCACGCAGAACCCGATCGAGACCGAGGGCACCTATCCGCTGCCCGAGGCGCAGGTGGACCGGTTCATGATGAAGGTGCTGCTCGACTACCCGAGCGACGACGACGAATACGTGATCGTCGAGCGCGACATCGGCCCGGCGATCGAGGTCGCCGCGGTGGCCAGCACCGAGCAGCTCGGCGCGCTGCAGCGCGAATGCCGGCGCATCTACGTCGACCCGTCGCTGATCCAGTACGCGGTGCGGCTGGTCACCGCCACGCGCGCGCCGCAGCGCCACGGCCTCGACGACCTCGCGCGCTTCATCACGTTCGGCGCGAGTCCGCGCGCGACGATCCACCTGACCGAAGCCGCGCGGGCGCTGGCGATGCTGCGCGGGCGCAGCTACGCGCTGCCGGAAGACGTGGCCGACCTCGCGCCCGACGTGCTGCGGCACCGTCTCGTGCTGTCCTACGAGGCGCTGTCGGAGGGGCTGTCGGCGGACGACCTGATCGCCAGGATCATGGCCAAGGTGCCGCGCCC
>JAFECV010000424.1 GCA_018241985.1 Pseudomonadota bacterium
GTTTCGCATCCGCACCGTCGACGCCGAACCTATTCCCGCAGCGGCGCCGCCCGCCGCGATCGAGAAGACTGCGTTCGAACCGGCGGGCCGGGCGACCGCGCTGCCGCCCGAGGCGACACGCGCCGGCACACGAAGCGCGGCCGACGCTGCGCCGGCACGAACACCGCAAGCGCCGCCGCGCCGCACTGCAAAATTTGAAAGAAATCGCCCGGAAGCGCAGGAAACACCTTCACGATACGCTATTAATTCAATAGCGAACACAAACGATCCTGCTGCGAACAGCACGAGCGCACACCGCACGCCGGCCACGGCATCGGCCACACTCGATACGCCGGACCCGATCGCCGCCGCGACACCGACAGCGTCCGCGCCTTCAGCCGCGCCTTCAGCCGCGCCCTCAGCCGCGCCCTCAGCCGCGCCACCAGCTGCGCCATCGTCAGCACCACCGCCCGCTCCGGATCACGCGGCGTCGCAGGCCGTGTCGCCGACCGCATTCCGGATCGCCGCCCCGGCGCGGCTGGACTACGAGGTGCACGGGCAGATTCGCGGCATCGCGTTCCAGGCGCAGGCCGAACTGCTGTGGCGGCACGATGCCGACCATTACGACGCGCAGCTGGCGATCGAGGTGCCGCTGATCGGCACGCGGCGCCAGACCAGCACCGGGCGCATCGACAAACAGGGTCTCGAGCCGACCCGCTTCTCGGACAAGGCGCGCAGCGAACAGGCCGCGCATTTCGTGCGACCGGCGGACGGCAGCGCGGGCCATGTGGTGTTCAGCGCGAACACGCCGCAAGCGCCGCTCGAGCCCGGCGCGCAGGACCGGCTCAGCGTGTTCCTGCAACTCGGTGCGATGCTGGCCGCGGCGCCCGAGCGCTATCCGCGCGGCAGCACGGTCGCGCTGCAGATCGTCGGCCCGCGCGACGCCGACCTGTGGCGCTTCGAGGTCGGCGGCAGCGAACGCCTGGCGCTGCCGTACGGCGAGGTCGAGGCGACGCAGCTCAGCCACGCGCCACTGCGCGACTACGACACCCGGGTCGACCTGTGGCTCGCCCCGAGCCTGAATTGGCTGCCGGTGCGCATCCTGCTGACCCGGCCGCGCGGCGAGCGGCTCGACCTGCGGCTGCGCGTGCTCAGCAAACCGGAGTAGAAACACCCCCAGTCTTCGCGCACTGCGTGTCGCTTCGCCAACCCCCTTGCAGGGGGCGCACCCGGCGGCCCGGCCAAGCCGGCTCCGCGGGTGCCTGCGAACGGCCTGCTCCGCGGCCTCTCGAACTCGTTTCACGTGTCGCGGTCGCAAGACCGCACCGCCCCCGCCCGACCAAGCCATAACGGGCTTTGGCGCAACACTTGTCGCCACAAACCAACAAATGTCACGAAACCGGCGGCGATCGAAGGCTGTCCCCCTTGAAAGCCGGTGGAACGTTGATAACTTAAGAGTGAATGCAAACATTCGCGGACGGAAACATCATGCAAATGCTCTACGACTCAGAATCCTTCGTGGTGGTCCACATGCTGCCCGAAGCCGTGCCGCAGGGCGAGGCGAGCGACGCTGTTTCTGCCGTGCCGACGCTGGTGCGCCACGGTTTCGAGATCGTGGACAAGCGCTCGGGCAAGGAGGTCTACCTCGACGGCTCCTGGGCCGAGCTGTTCCAGCGCCAGATCAGCGCCTGGCAGGCCAACACCCCGACCCGGGAAGAGGTGGAGGACACGCTCGACCGCTACGCCGAGCTGGCGCAGAACCCCGTCGTGCTGCACTGATGCTGCACTGACGGGCGCGCGGGCCGGCGCAGCGCCGACCGCTGCCAACCGCCCCGGCGACGCCGGCCTGCGACAATCCTGTCGCATGAACCCCGGCTACATCCTGAACCTGTCATGCCCGGACCGGCCGGGCATCGTGCACGCGGTATCGGGCTTTCTGCTCGAGCACGGCGGCAACATCGAAGAGGCCGCGCAGTACAACGACCACGGCACCGGCCTTTTCTTCATGCGGGTGCAGTTCGCGTGCGAGCGCCTCGGCCGGGCCGATCTGCAGCGCGCGCTGCACGCCTTTGCCGAGCCGTTCGCGATGCGCTGGCAGCTGCATCCGACCTCGCAGCCGGTCCATACGGTGCTGTTGGTCAGCCGCGAAGGGCATTGCCTGAACGACCTGCTGTTCCGCTGGAAGTCGGGGCTGCTGCCGGTGGACATCCGCGCGGTGATCTCGAACCACCGCGACTTCTACCAGCTCGCGGCCAGCTACAACGTGCCGTTCCACCACATTCCGGTCACGGCGGGGACGAAGGCGCAGGCCGAGGCACGCGCCTGCGAGATCATCGAGGCCGAGGGTGCCGAACTGATCGTGCTCGCGCGCTACATGCAGATCCTGTCGGACACGCTGTGCGCGAAGCTCGCCGGGCGCGCGATCAACATCCACCATTCGTTCCTGCCGAGCTTCAAGGGCGCCAAGCCCTACGCGCAGGCGCACGACCGCGGCGTGAAGCTGATCGGCGCGACCGCGCACTACGTGACCGCCGACCTCGACGAAGGCCCGATCATCGAGCAGGACGTGGCGCGGGTCGACCACGCGATGACCGTCGAGGACCTCGCCGCGATGGGCCGCGACACCGAAAGCCAGGTGCTGGCGCGCGCGGTGAAGTGGCACAGCGAGCGGCGCGTGCTGCTGAACGGCCACAAGACCGTGATCTTCAAGTAGCGC
>JAFECV010000425.1 GCA_018241985.1 Pseudomonadota bacterium
CGCGCTGTGCGGGCTGGCGGTTGGGCACCATACCGAGCCGGCGCAATGTCTCGTCGGCGCTGTCCCAGAAGGTGCCGGTCCGGTAGATGCGGTGCGCGTCCGTGCCGCTCGCGACCTCGCGGTTCAGTTCGCGCGCGATGCGCACCGCCCTCTCGATCTGCCGCACGGAACTCGCGCGCCGGCCGTCCGGTCCGAACAGCGTGTCCTCGATGCCGACGCGAACGTGCAGGCCCAAGGCGATCGCCATGGTCGTCATCGGCACCACGTTGCGGTTGAGCGTTTCGATCGTCAGCACGGCACCGTCCGGCGTGCGGCGCACGAACTCCATCATGTCGGCCGGGTGCAGGCCGGCGGCGCCGCCGCCGATGGCGACGTAGTTCAGGATCAGCGGCCCGCAATAGACGCCGCGCCGGATCAGGCGCTCCACCGTCTCCAGCCCCGTCAGGCTGCCCAGCATGAAGTGCGGCTGGATGCCGTGGGCCACCAGGCGGCGAATGTGCTCCTCGTGCCACGACGGGTTGGACGGCACGATCATGTCGCGGTAGGCGGCCTGCATCAGCGGATTGGTGAGCGAGGTTCCGGCAACGTCGGCCTCGGTCATCAACTCCATCACGTTCATCTGGCTGGTGTTGATCGCCACCGTCACCTGGTCCGGACGCGGATCCAGCTCCGCCAGCATGTGGCGCGTGTCGTCGGTCAGCCACTGGGCGGCCTGGCCCTCGTCTTCCGGTGCGAAGGAGATCGAACCGCCGACCTGCAGCACCATCTCCGGCACCGCCTCGCGCAGACGCGCCAGCATCTCGTTGAACATCGACAGGCGCTTGCTGCCCTTGCCGTCGGCTTCGCGCACGTGCACGTGCAGCACCGTGGCGCCGGCATTCCAGCAGTCCACCGCCTTCTGGACCTGCTCGTCCATCGTGACGGGAATGTCGTCGGAGTCGCTGGGCAGCCACTGCGGGCCGTAGGGCGCGACCTGGATCACCAGGGGTTGCTGGTTTTCGGGCAGCAGGGAATCGTCCAGAAAATGCATGATGGGTCTTCCTCTCGTGGGTTGGGTTGAATTCAGTCGACAGGTTGCGCGGCGGCCGCCTTCTCGCGTTGCACGGCCGCCCATTCCTCCAGCAGGATCGGCGCGCCCAGGCTGCTGGAGTGAATGCCCAGCACGCTGACCGCCTGCAGCACGGCGGTGATCTCTTCCTTGGTGGCCCCCAGTTCCAGCGCCTGGCGGATATGGCGCCGCGTGCCGGGCGCGTACATGTGGGTGCACGACGCGTCCACCGCGATCGCGATGAACTCGATCACTTTCGGCTCGAGCACGCCCGAGGCGATCGGGTGCATGCCCATCGCCATGAATTTCTCGGTCCAGATCGGATCGAGCTGGGCGAACGGCTCCCAGGCCGGGTTCCAGTTCCCGGTAGCGCGCAGCCGGTCGCAGATCGGTGTCGCGCTTGGGCGGGTCTGGCTATTCATGTCGGGTCTCCTCGAGTGGTTGCGCCGCGCGAAAGACGGGCAACGCAGCGATGAACGAAGTATTCGCGAATGACGGAAATTCGTTTGACATTTCGGGAGATGCGCTTTACGTTTTGGGAAAGCCATGGGAAACGCCATGCCCCATCTGGTACGCAGCGCCAGCCTCACCCATTACGTCGAAGTCGCGCGGTCCGTGGGACTGGACCCGTACCGGCAACTGGCGGCCGCAGGCATCGACCGCTACGCGCTGCTGGACCCCGACCGCATGCTCCCGGCCGACGCGGTCGCAGGTCTGCTGGAGCAGTCGGCGCGTGCCGCCGGCATCGAGGACTTCGGCCTGCGCATGGCCGCGTCGCGCGAGCTGTCGAACCTGGGACCGCTGGCGCTCGTGATGCGCGAGGAGCCAACGCTGCGCCGGGCCATCGAGTCGATGAGCCGCTACCTGCGGCTGCACAACCAGGCGCTGGCGGCGCGCGTCGAGGAATCGGATGGGCTGGTCCTGATCCGCGCGGTGCTGGACGGCCCGCTCGGCACCGTGCGCCAGTCGGTCGAGCTGGTGGTCGGCGTGCTCTACCGCACGCTGCAGCGCTTTATCGGCGCTTCCTGGAAGCCGCACGGCGTCTGCTTCAGCCATGCGCCGCCGGCCAGCACGTTCGTGCACCGGGGCTTGTTCGGCGTGGCCGTCCGGTTCAACCAGGAGTTCGACGGCATCGTCTGCCGGGCGGCCGACCTGGAAGTGCCGCTGCCGAGCTACGACCCGTCCATGGCGCAGCAGGTGCGTCAATACCTCGATGCGCTGCTGGTGCAATCCGGCGGGAACATGGTCGACGACGTCAGGCGCCTGATCCTTGCGCTGCTGCCGCTGGGCATCTGCTCGGTGGAGCGCATCGCGGAGCAGCTCGGGGTCGACCGCCGCACCGTGCATCACCACCTCAGCCGCGACGGCGAGAACTACTCCAGCGTCCTGGACGGGGTGCGCAAGGAACTGGCGATGCGCTACGCCCTGAACCGGCAGCGGCCGCTTTTCGACATCGCGACCTTGCTCGGCTTTTCCTCGCTGAGCGCCTTCTCGCGCTGGTTCAGCGGCCAGTTCGGGTGCAGCGTGACGCAATGGCGCGCCCGGCAGGTGCCTTGAGTTGCGGCGCTTTCGATAGGTGTGAGTCGCCAGCCGGGGCGCCCGGGAACCGGAAGCGAAGGCATGACCGGGAACAGCATG
>JAFECV010000426.1 GCA_018241985.1 Pseudomonadota bacterium
CGCGCTGGGTGCTGCTCGCCGACCCGGATGCGACCCTGCTCGATCCGCTGATCGCGCGGCTGCTGCTGGAGCGCGCCGATTCGATCCAGGATTTTTGGAGAAAGAGCTGGACGCCGGCTCTGCACATTCGAAGCGTGCTATGAAAATGATTGCATACGCACGTGGAACGATCTTGACCACCACCGGAGGAGAACGATGGAAACGACCGCACTGGTACTGACACTGTTCATCGCCTGGACGCTGTTGCTGCTGGTCCTGATGGAGGTGCTGCGCGTCGTGCTGGTCGCGCGCCAGCGCATTGCATCGAACGCGTTTCGCCCCGACAACGCGAATCTGTCGCCGTTCATGCAGCGGCTGGCGCGGGCGCACGCCAACTGCGTCGAGAGCCTGCCGGTGTTCGGCGGCCTGATGCTGGTCGCGCTGCTGCTCGGACGCGCTGGCGTGACCGACCCGCTCGCGCCCTGGCTGCTGGCGGCGCGCATCGTGCAATCCTGCGTGCATCTGTCAGCGCTGAGCGTGACCGCGGTCAACCTGCGCTTTTCCGCGTTCGTGGTGCAGATGCTGATCGGGATCTACTGGGTGGTGGCGCTGCTGCTCGGATAGGCGCGGCGTAAATCGCCCACGGTCGCTACCGGATCGGCACGCTGCGCCACAATCGCTGCCATGCCCGACGTGAACAGTTCGTCCGATCCGACCCCGCGCCGCGTGGTCTGCCTGTGCGCCGCCTGGTGCGACACCTGCCGCGACTACCGGGCGACGTTCGACGCCGCGGCTGCCGCCCACCCGCAGTGGCAGTTCCGCTGGGTCGACATCGAGGACGAGGCCGATCTGGTCGGCGACCTGGACATCGAGACCTTCCCCACGCTGCTGGTCGCCGACGGCGCCGCGCTGCGCTTCTTCGGGCCGTTGGCGCCGCAGCCGCAGATGCTGGCGCGGCTGCTGGGCGGCCTGCCGACCGACGGGCCGGGGCTGACCGCCGAGCCGGCGGTCGAAGCGCTGATGAAAGGCCTGCTCGCCGCTACGCGACCGTGAACGGCGCGTGCAGGAAGCCGCGAAAGCGCGCGCGCCCGCCGCGCGTCGGCGGCGCGCTCAAGCCGTAGCCCGGAAAGCGCTGCAGAAAGCGGCCGATCGCGATCCGGCCTTCCAGCCGCGCCAGACTCAGGCCCGCGCATTGGTGCACGCCGAAGCCGAACGCCAGGTGCCGGTTGTTCTCCCGTGCGAGGTCGAGCCGCTCGGGGTCGGCGAACTGCGCCGGGTCGCGGTTCGCCGCGCCGATGCCCAGTGTGATCAGCGCGCCCGCCGGCATCGGCACGCCGCCGATCTCGCATGCAACGAGTGCACGGCGGTTGCCGAGCTGGTTCGACGACTCGAAGCGCAGGAATTCGTCGACCGCAAGCGTCAAATCGGCCTCCAGCGCAGATGGATCGTTCGCATGTTGCTTCAAATTTTGTAGCAAACCGCGTTTCGCCTCCGGCCATTCCTCGAGCGCGACCAGCGCGTTGCCGATCAGGTTGGTCGTGGTTTCGTGGCCGGCGTTCAGGATGAAGATGCAGTTGTGCAGCAGCTCGAACGCGGTCAGCGGCTCGACCCCGGCCTGGCCCGCGATGAGACGCGTCAGCACGTCGTGCTCGGGGTCGCCGGGGTGCTGCCTGCGGTCGGCGATCAGGCGTTCCAGGTACGCGCCGAACTCGCGCACCGAGCGGTTGCCGAGCTCTTCCTGCTCGGCGTCCAACTGCGGCTCGAGCGCGCCGAGGATCGCGAGCGACCAGCCGCGCAGCGGGCCGCGATCCGCATGCGGCACGCCGAGCAGGTTGCCGATGATCTCGACCGGGATCGCCGCGGCGAAGTCCTCGATCAGGTCGCCGCCGCCGCGTACCGCGATCCGGTCGAGCAGGCCGTCGACCAGCTTGAGCAGGCCGGGCTCCATCGCGGCGATCGCGCGCCGGGTCAGCGCGCCCATCATCAGCTGGCGCACCCGCGTGTGCAGCGGCGGGTCGTTGAACACCAGGCTGGTCGTGTGGTGCTCGAACAAGGGGGCAGGCGCCTCGCGGCTGCCGAACGGCGGGTGGTTGTACTTCGGGTCGAACTCCACGTGCTTGTCCGACGAGAAGCGCTGCGCGTCGCGGTACACCGCGACCAGGTCGTCGTAGCGGGAGAGGAAGAACGAGCCGTCCGGCATGCGCCGCACCGGCTCGTGCTCGCGCAGCTCGGCGTACACCGGGTACGGGTTCGCATAGAAGTCCTTGGGCAGTGCGCGCAGGTCGAAGCCGGCGGCGATCGCTCGGGCGCGCTCGGGCGTCATCGGTGGTGTGATCGGGGAGGTAAGTGTCATGTTGCGGCGCGAGGGGCGATGCGGGCGTTGCGACCGGTTCATGGTACTCCGGCCGACCGCGGTTCAGGGCCGGCGCTGGCTTGCCGGCCTGGGCCGTGATTGAATGCAGCCATGGCGCGCGACGAAGGACTGGAAGAGCTGATCCGCGACGACCTGCGTTGAGTGTCGATACTTGAATTGCCACTGCCGCTCTGACGCACTTGTCGACTCCGAGACCGATGGTCGATCCCAACCTTTCCCGCGCACCCGATCCGGTGGCCTTGCTATGCATCGGCATCGTTGCCTGTTCCTCTGAGGGCGCGGCGCTTTGCTACCGCACGATCTGCGCCGAGGCCGCGCAGGCGATGGGGCC
>JAFECV010000427.1 GCA_018241985.1 Pseudomonadota bacterium
CCACTTCGCCCTGCGCGACCACGCTCTCGGGTGCGTCGCCGGTCAGGTGATTCGGCACGATGTCTTTCAGCTGATCGAACCACCACAGTGCCATCTGCGTGAGCAGCGCGCCCTTGCCCGGAATCGGCTCGCCCATGATCACGTCGAACGCGCTGATGCGGTCGCTCGCGACCATCAGGATGCGGTCCGAGCCGACCGCGTAGTTGTCGCGCACCTTGCCGCGCGCGAGCAGCGGCAGGCTGTGCAGTTGGCTGGTGTGCAGGGCGGCGGCGTCGGTCATGCTCGAACTCGAAAACTCAATGAAAAAAGCCGCTGACGCCCTATTTCCTAGCGCCAGCAGCTTCTGTTTTTGTAGCAACGACCGTGATTCAGACCACGCGCTGCGCCAGCTCGCCGTTGGCGTATTTGTCGGCCATGGCCGACAGCGGCAGGCCCTTGATCTTGGCTCCCTGGCCTTCGCAGCCGAACTCCAGGTAGCGCTGCTTGCACACGGCCTTGGCGGCTTCGCGCGCGGGCTTCATCCACTCGCGCATGTCGAACTTGTCGGGGTTTTGCGCCTGGAACTGGCGCACCGCGCCGGTCATGGCCATGCGGATGTCGGTGTCGATGTTGATCTTGCGCACGCCGTGCTTGATGGCTTCCTGGATTTCCTTGACCGGCACGCCGTAGGTCTGCTTCATCTTGCCGCCGTACTGGTTGATGATGGCCAAGAGCTCCTGCGGCACGCTGCTGGAGCCGTGCATCACCAGGTGCGTGTTCGGGATGCGCGCATGAATCTCTTTCACGCGCGAAATCGCCAGCACGTCGCCGGTCGGCGGGCGGGTGAACTTGTAGGCGCCGTGGCTGGTGCCGATCGCGATCGCCAGCGCGTCGAGCTGCGTGGCCTTGACGAACTGCGCCGCTTCCTCGGGGTCGGTCAGGAGCTGGCTGTGGCTGAGCTTGCCGGCCGCGCCGATGCCGTCTTCTTCGCCGGCCTCGCCGGTTTCCAGGCTGCCCAGGCAACCCAGCTCGCCCTCCACCGTGGCGCCCGCCTTGTGCGCCATCGCGACGACTTCCCTGGTGACCGCGACGTTGTAGTCGAAGTCGGCCGGAGTCTTGCCGTCTTCCTTCAAGCTGCCGTCCATCATCACCGAGCCGAAGCCGAGCTTGAGCGCGCCGGCGCACACCGCCGGGCTGGTGCCGTGGTCCTGGTGCATCACCATCGGGATGTGCGGATAGGCCTCGGCCGCGGCCTGGATCAGGTACTTGATGAAGTGCTCGCCCGCGTACTTGCGCGCGCCGGCGCTGGCCTGCAGGATGACGGGCGCGCCGACCTCGTCGGCGGCCGACATCACGGCCTGCACCTGCTCGAGGTTGTTGACGTTGAACGCCGGAATACCGTAGTTGTGCTCGGCCGCGTGGTCGAGCAGCTCGCGCATCGAAACGAGTGCCATCTTTATGCTCCCCGGGAGTTGAAAAGCCGCGCGCGGCGCGGCACTGTCAATTTTAGGCCCGTCCACCAGCCACCGGGGCCGCGGCCGGGACGGGTCAACCGACCTGGCAGATCTTCAGCATGTTGGTGCCGCCCGGCGCGCCCATCGGCTCGCCGCAGGTGATCGCGTACACGTCGCCGCGGTGCACGATCTTCAGGTGCTTGAGCTGGCTCTCGACCTGCGCCAGCGCGGTGTCGCGGTCGGCGCTGGTGTCGATCAGCAGCGGGCGCACGTTGCGGTACAGCGCCATGCGGCGCTGCGTCGCGACCTTGGGCGTGAGCGCGTAGATCGGCACGTGGATGCGGTGCCGGCTCATCCACAGCGGGGTCGAGCCGCTTTCGGTCAGCGCGACGATCGCCTTCGCGCCCAGGTGGTGCGCGGTGAACAGCGCGCCCATCGCGATCGACTGGTCGATGCGGCTGAAGGTCTTGCCGGTGAAGTCGGCCTCGAGCGGCGTGAATTCGGCCTTCTCCGCCTCCTCGCAGATCTGCGCCATCTCCTGCACCGTCTCGAGCGGGAACTTGCCGGCCGCGGTCTCGGCCGACAGCATCACCGCGTCGGTGCCGTCGAGCACCGCGTTCGCGACGTCGCTGACCTCGGCGCGGGTCGGCACCGGGTTCGTGATCATGCTCTCCATCATCTGGGTCGCGGTGATCACCACCTTGTCCATGTCGCGCGCCATCTGGATCATGCGCTTTTGCAGCGCCGGCACCACCGCGTTGCCGACCTCGACCGCCAGGTCGCCGCGCGCGACCATGATGCCGTCGCTGGCGCGCAGGATTTCCTCCAGCCGCGGAATCGCCTCGGCGCGCTCGATCTTCGCGATCAGCCCGGGCCGGTGCTGGAACGGCGCCGCCGCGACGTTCGCGAGCTGGCGCGCCATCTCCATGTCGGTCGAATTCTTCGGAAAGCTCACCGCCAGGTAGTCGGCCTGGAAGCTCATCGCGGTCTTGATGTCCTCCATGTCCTTCGCGGTCAGCGCCGGCGCGGTCAGGCCCCCGCCCTTCTTGTTGATGCCCTTGTTGTTCGACAGCTCGCCGCCCTGCGCCACCGTGGTGTGCACCTGCCCGCCTTGCACCAGGTCGACGGTGAGCACGATCAGGCCGTCGTTCAGCAACAGCGTGTCGCCGGCCTTCACGTCGCGCGGCAGCTCCTTGTAGTCGAGCCCGACGCCGTTGATGTCGCCGGGCTCGGTGCGCCCCGCATCGAG
>JAFECV010000428.1 GCA_018241985.1 Pseudomonadota bacterium
CCCAAGGAGACTCCATGCCCCTCGACCCTCACCTCGCCGGCGTCCTGCAGATGATGGCCGCTGCCGGCCGCAAGCCCACCTATGAAGGCACGCCCGAGGAAGGCCGCGCCGGCTACCTGGCGCTGACCCGCGGCACGCTCACGCCCGAGCAGGTGGTGCCCGTGGCCAGCGTGCAGGACGCCACCGTCGACGGCGCTGCCGGCCCTTTGAGCGCGCGCATCTACCGCCCCGAGGGCGCCGGCCCGTTCCCCACCGTGGCCTACTTCCACGGCGGCGGCTACGTCATCGGCGACCTGGACACGCACGACAACATGTGCCGCGACATCTGCCGCGGCGCCCAGGCCGTGGTGGTCTCGGTGGACTACCGGCTGGCGCCGGAGCACCCCTTTCCGGCCGGTGTCGAGGACGCCATCGCCGCCACGAAGTGGGTCATGGCCCACGCGAAGGAACTGGGCGGCAACGACACCGTCGCCGTGGCCGGCGACAGCGCGGGCGGCAACTTCTCGGCCGTGGTGGCGCAGCAGCTGCGCGGGGCGACGGTGCCCGGCGCGCCCGCCGCGCGGCTGGCGGCGCAGTTCCTCATCTACCCGGCCACGGACCACGTCGAAGCCGCACACCCCTCGCACGCCGAGAACGCGAAGGGCTACTTCCTGGAAAAGGAAACGATGGAATGGTTCTTCAACCACTACATCGGCGACTGGAAGGAGTTGAAGGATCCGCGCCTGGCCCCGATGCAGGCCGCCACCCTGGCCGGCCTGCCGCCGGCCGTGATCGTCACTGCCGAGTTCGATCCGCTGCGCGACGAGGGCGAGGCCTACGGCCGGGCGCTGCAGGCTGCCGGCGTCGAGGCCGACGTGATCCGCTGCGAAGGCATGATCCACGGCTTTTTCGACATGGGACGCTGGTCGCCGGGGGCGCAGAAGGGGGTGCAGGAGAGCATTCGGCGGTTTGGGGAGGTGTTGCGCGGGGGGTGAGGGGAGGTGAGCTGTGGTTGGTTATGGTGGGTGCCCTATGGTTGGTGCGCTACTGGCTGAACTTCGGATATGCAGCGTGAGCTGTCGCTCACATCATCGAACTGGCCTCCGTGTTGCGGTCCGTCATTTTTTGAATTCAGCGTCGTTTGTAAGCCAGGTGGCAACCATGTTGCTTGATCCACACGGCAGACTGTGCGGACAGATCATTGTCAGCGGTAGGAGCCTAGAACATCTGCGGCGGGTTGTTTCGAACCGGTTCTGCGTACCTAGGCGATATCTTCCCACGCAGACGCCGGCTTGAAAGACCCGGCGCCAAGTGTTGTATACGAAAAGATCAATCCCCAAAGAAATACCGCCAGATCCGGCGTACCCATCCCATGGAGGCTGGGATCCGGTTGCGCAGCTGCTGATGTTCTATGTCCTTGCGGTCGCGCTCGAACACTTGCTCCATCTGACGCTTGCTGATCGCCTTGCTCCAGACAATGCGGCCATTGCGAATCCAGTAGTGTGACCTGCAAGCCATTGACCAGTTGCCGATGGATGGATGCAGGCTTGCAAGCCCACCCTGCACGCGTACCTGCCACTCGGCTGGGGACAGCGGGGTGACCACCTTCTCGCCGCAGCCGCAGGCGCACAGGTGCACCGCCACCTTGTAGCGCTGGCTCACATACAGCACACCGGGCTGCAGCGGTCGGGGGGCCAGGTCCACCAGCTGGCAGGAAATCGCGTCAAGGCGCACGCGGGGCTTCTTTGCAGTCTTCCAGGACCAGAGATGTGGTCTGCGTCATGAATTCCTGTTGCAAGGCGTTGGACTGCATGGCGTAGAAGCCAAATAGTTGCTTCCATTTAAACACCGCCAATTGCGCGTTGAGCGCATTGAGGTCCGCCACCTGAATATTTTCCTCGTACAGACCATCACCAGCATTTTCCATATCAGGGGCGCGACTCCAGAAATGGTCGTTCGCGTCTGGCAGGCAGGCCGTGGTGCGCAAGGTGCCATAGATTTCCTGGCCAGCGGTCATGGACAGGTCCATGCCGACATCAACAAAAGGAATCTTGTTGGCAATGAGGAAGTCGCAAATCAGCCGGCGCGAGGGGCCGTGATCGATGCACACAAAAACGAACCGAAAGTCGCGCAGCTGTTCCACGTTGCTGGCGTCGATCTTGATCGGGTGCGGCCGGATGCCCAGGTGCATGGCGCTGTACACGCGCGAGAAGTAGGTCACCTTGGGCTGGCCGAAGTCGGCAGGCGAAGCGGCGCCGGGGGCGCGAAAAGCGTTGTGCGACTCGAAATTCTTGTTGTCGAAGATGTGGATTTCATGCACGGGCGTCTTGGCCACTTGGTCCAGCACAAAGGAGCCGGTACCGCCGACGCCGATGATGGCGACGTTCTGCAAGCCCAGGCGCTGGCTGGCCCGCATGAATTTCCCTCGCACGCTGCAGGTATCCGGGTAAGCGAAGGGGGAGATCTGAGTCGTCACACGGATTTCCCCCAGTCGCTGCTGCAGCCGGGCGTTCAGGAACGGGTCTAGAGCCAGGGCCTCGCCCACCAGGTGGTTCCAGTATTGGCGCATTTTCTCGAAGTGTGTGGCGTAGCTGGTGAAGCCTTCGGGCTTGTTGGAGAACTGGAACTGCGCAGGCACGCCATCGCAGATCTGGAAGCCGGGGGCCATTGGAGCGCGGGCCAGCCACGGCTCCATGGACCG
>JAFECV010000429.1 GCA_018241985.1 Pseudomonadota bacterium
GCGCCTGCGTCGACCGCGGCCCGTGCATCGGCCGCGCTGCGCACCGTGCCGGCGCCGACCACCGCGTGCGGCACCTCGCGCGCGATGCGGGCGATGCAGGCGAGCGCCTCGCTCGTGCGCAGCGTCACTTCGAGCATGCGGATGCCGCCGGCCACGAGCGCCTGCGCCAGCGGCACGGCGTGCCGGACGTCGCGCAGCACGATCACCGGGATCACCGGCGCGTCCTGCATCACCTCGAGCGCGGTGAGCGGCTTGGTCAGTGGCTTGGTCACAGCCATGTGCAGGCCCCCTGTTCCGGGTTCAGCGCGTTGCGCCGGAACCCGGCGAACAGCTCGCGCCCAATGTCGTGCGCGTCCGATTCGCGCAGCGCGGCGGGCATCGCCTCTGAGGGGCGCGCGGCCCAGATCTCATGGGGCACCAGCACGGCAAGCGTGCCGGCATCGGCGTCGATGCGGATCGTGTCGCCATCGCGCACCTTGGCCAGCGGCCCGCCGGCCGCCGCCTCGGGCCAGACGTGGATCGCAGCCGGCACCTTGCCCGACGCGCCGCTCATGCGCCCGTCGGTCACCAGCGCGACGCGAAACCCCTTGGCCTGCAGCACCGCCAGCGGCGGCGTGAGCTTGTGCAGTTCGGGCATGCCGTTCGCATGCGGCCCCTGCCAGCGCACCACGCAGACCACGTCGCGATCGAGCTCGCCAGCCTTGAACGCCGCCTGCAGCGCCTGCTGCGAGTCGAACACCCGGGCCGGCGCTTCGACCAGGTGGCGGTCGTCGGGAATCGCGGACACCTTCAGCACCGCGCGGCCGAGGTTGCCCTGCAGCAGTTTCAAGCCGCCGTGCGGGCTGAATGGCGCCGCGGCCGGGCGCAGGATGCTGGTGTCGCCCGACGCACCGGGGTCGTGCCAGGCCAGCGCGCCGCCGGCCTCACGCGCGCCCGCAGCTTGTCCGCTGTCGGCGCTCGTCGCAACGGCCTGCGCCGCCGGCTGCTCATGCGGCACCCGGGTGTATTCGCGCAGGCCGCCCTCGCGCACCGTCGGCACGTCCTCGTGCATCAGGCCGGCATCGAGCAGTTCGCGGATCACGAAGCCGGGTCCGCCGGCCGCCTGGAACTGGTTCACGTCGGCGACACCGTTCGGATAGACGCGCGCGAGCAGCGGCACCACGCCGGAGAGCTCGGCGAAGTCGTCCCAGTCGATCGTGTGGCCGGCGGCGCGCGCGACCGCGACCCAGTGGATCAGGTGGTTCGTCGAGCCGCCGGTCGCGAGCAGCGCGACCATGGCGTTCACGATGCAGCGCTCGTCGACGATCTCGCCGATCGGCGCGTAGCGGCGCGCCCGCGTGATGCCCAGCACCGTGCGCACCGCCTCGCGCGTCAGTCGCTCGCGCAACCCGTCGCCCGGATTGATGAAAGCCGTCCCCGGCACGTGCAGCCCCATCGCTTCGAGCAGCACCTGGTTGCTGTTCGCGGTGCCGTAGAAGGTGCAGGTGCCCGGCGCGTGGTACGCGCCCATCTCGGCCTTGAGCAGTTCGTCGCGCCCCACCTCGCCACGCGCCGCGCGTTCGCGCACCTTCGCCTTCTCGGGATTGGACAAGCCCGAGGGCATCGGCCCGGCCGGCACGCACACCACCGGCAGATGACCGAAATGCAGCGCGCCGATCAGCAGCCCCGGCACGATCTTGTCGCAGACGCCGAGCAGCAGCGCCGCGTCGAACATGTCGTGCGACAGCGCCACCGCGGTGCCGAGCGCGATCACGTCGCGCGAGAACAGGCTCAGCTCCATCCCCGGCTGGCCCTGCGTGACGCCGTCGCACATCGCCGGCACGCCGCCCGCCACCTGCGCGGTCGCGCCGTTGCGCCGCGCTTCCTGCTTGATCAGATCGGGGTAGGACGCAAACGGCGCGTGCGCGGAGAGCATGTCGTTGTACGCGGTGACGATCGCGAGATTCGGGATGCCCTCGAGCGCAACCCGGAACTTGTCGTCCGCCGGCAATCCGGCCACCGCATGCGCGACGTTCGAGCAGCCGAGCCGCCGTGCGCTGCGCGGCCGTTCCGCGGCGCGCTTGACGCGCTCGAGATAGGCCGAACGCGCGGCGCGGCTGCGCTCGCGGATGCGTTCGGTGACTGTGGCGACGGTGGCGTTGAGTTGCATGGCCTGCCTCGTGTGAATGATGGCCGACCCACGCGCCGGCCTTGCGACGCAGTCATCGTAGCGCCGACAGACCGGCACCGGCGTCGCGATGGGTTATCGAACGGATCCCGGCACCCGTCGACACGGCGCATGAAACCCAAGGCGACTTTCACTCCCTCCCCCAGCGGGGGAAGGAGCCATCCAGCGACACGCAGGTAGGTAGCGCGCAGCCTGGGGAGCGATTCACTTATTTTGCGACGACCTCGACGCGGCGCGCCTCGGCGTTGCTGCCGGAGGCTGTCGTGCGCTCGGGCTTGCGCATTTCGATCCGGTCCTGCGGCACGCCCAGCTTGACCAGCGCGGCGCGAACGGCGAGCGCGCGCTGCTTCGCCAGCTCGGCGTTCTTCGCCGCGTCGCCGGTCGCGTCGGTGTAGCCGCTGATCACGGCCTTCTTGCCGGCGGACACGGCTTGCACCACCGCGGCGAGCGCGTCGTCCGCACCCATCGCGAGGTCGGCGCGGCCGGTCGCGAAATAGAACCTGA
>JAFECV010000042.1 GCA_018241985.1 Pseudomonadota bacterium
CAGCCGGCGATGGTGTCGGCGACCAGGCGCAGCACCGCGGGGTGCATCGGGTCGTACAGGTGCGCCACCGCTTCGTCGGCGCGGTCGATCGCCAGCGTGTACTGGATCAGGTCGTTCGTGCCGATCGACAGGAAATCGAAATAGCGCAGGAACATCGGCAGCGCGAGCGCGGCCGCCGGCACTTCGATCATCGCGCCGATCTGCACCGGGCCGCAGCGCACGCCGCGGCGATCGAGGTCGGCGCGCGCCACGTTGATCTGCGCCAGCGTCTGGCGGATCTCGCCGGCATGCGCGAGCATCGGGATCAGCAGGTTGACCGGCCCGTGCGCCGCCGCGCGCAGGATCGCGCGCAACTGGGTCTGGAACATCGCCGGATCGGTCAGGCTCCAGCGGATCGCGCGCAGGCCCAGCGCCGGATTCAGGCCGGCGCCGTCGCGCGGCTGCCCGCGCTCGAGCGGCTTGTCGGCGCCGATGTCGACGGTGCGGATCGTGACCGGCCGGCCCTGCATGCCTTCGACCGCGCGCAGATAGGCCTGGTACTGCTCCTGCTCGTCGGGCAAGCGGTTGAGGCGCCCCATGAACAGGAATTCGCTGCGGAACAGCCCGACGCCGGCCGCGCCGGCGCGCATCGCGGCGGCCGTGTCCTCGGGCAGTTCGATGTTCGCCAGCAGCTCGATCTTCTGGCCGTCGAGCGTGACCGCGGGCGTGTGGCGCAGCCGGGTCAGGCGATCGCGCTCAAGCTGGCCCTGGCGCTGCACGAAGCCGTATTCGGCCAGGATGATCGCGGACGGGTCGACGATGATCACGCCGGCGTCGCCGTCGATGATCACCCAGTCGTCCTGGCGCACCAGCTGGCTCGCCGAGCGCGTGCCGACCACCGCCGGGATGTCCAGGCTGCGCGCGACGATCGCGGTGTGCGAGGTGGTGCCGCCGACGTCGGTGACGAAGCCGGCGAACACGCTCTGCTTGAACTGCAGCATGTCGGCCGGCGACAGGTCGTGCGCGACCAGCACCAGCGGCACGTCGATCGAGTCGTCCAGCAGCAGGTCCTGCGCGGTGCGGCGCCGCGTGCCGGCGGGCGCGATCGGCAGCGCCGCGCCCTTCATGTGGCGCAGGATGCGCTCGACCACCTGTTCCAGGTCCGCCTTGCGCTCGCGCAGGTAGTCGTCCTCCATCTCGTCGAACTGGCGCGTGATGGTCTCGAGCTGCGTGGTCAGCGCCCACTCCGCGTTGTACAGACGCTTCGCGATCCACTGCTTGACGCCGCTGATCAGCTCCTCGTCCTGCAGCAGCATCAGGTGCACGTCGAGCAGCGCGCGCAGCTCCTGCGGCGCGTCCTTCGGCGCCATCTGCGCGATGCTCTGCTGCAGCCGGTGGATCTCGTCGACCACCGCGTTGCGGCCGTTGCGCACCCGGTCGATCTCGGCCTCGACTTGGGTTGGCTCGATGAAGTAGTGCGCAACGTCGGCCCAGCTCGATGCGACCAGCACCGCGCGCCCGATCGCGATGTTGCGCGCCACCGGCAGGCCGTGGATCGCGAGCGTCATGGCCGGCGCTCCGGCGTGCACCTGGGCTCGCGTCTGGTCGCGCCGCATCCGGCCGGAATGCGTCGCGCCATGCTATTCGCCCTCGCCGAACTTGTCGGCAATCAGCGCCAGCAGCGCGTCCATCGCCTCCTGCTCGCGCTCGCCGTCGCACTCGAGCACCACCTGCGTGCCGACGCCGGCGGCCAGCATCATCACGCCCATGATGCTCTTCGCGTTGACCCGGCGCTCGCCCCGGCTCATCCACACGTCGCAGGGAAAGCTGCCGGCGAGCTTGGACAGCTTCGCCGACGCGCGGGCATGGAGCCCGAGCTTATTGCTGATGGTCACGTCGGTTCGGGTCATCGGTCTTCTTTGCCTGGTTCTGCGGGACCGCCGGCGCCACCTGCATCACGCCCTGGCTGCCGCCGACCACCGCGCGCGACACCAGCGCGTCCAGCGGCTCCTGGCAGTAGCAGACGGTGCGCAGCACCATCGGCAGGTTGACGCCGGTGACGAGACGCGAATGGATGCCGTCGATCAGCTTCTGCGCGACGTTGCACGGGGTCGCGCCGAACACGTCGGTCAGTACCAGCGTGCTGTCGGTGCCCAGGCGCGCGAGCGCGCCTTGCGCCACGGCCAGCGTCTGCTCCGGCGGTTCGTTCGGCGGCACGTCGAGCGCGACCACGCCGCTGGCGCAGTCGGGGAACACGTGCAGCGCGCATTCGCGCAGCGCGCTCGCCAGCGGAGCGTGGGCGATGATGAAAATGCTGTTCACTGCGACCGATTATCCGGATTTGCTCCCGCCGGTTGAAGTTTCAGCGACGAAAAGAAGGTTTCGCCGACCTCTTGCTGGAGCTTGGGCGCATACACCACGGCATCGAACAGCTGCACGCCGTCCGGCGTCGCTCGCGCGAACCACGCCGCCTGCAGCGTCACCGCGCCGCCGTCCAGCCGCTGCCCGCTCGCGCTGACGCGCACCGACCCGGGCAGACCGAGCCCGCCCGCGGGGACGAAGGGTTGCTCGCCGGTGGAACGCGCGCGCAGGTTCGCCAGCGTCACGGCGCGCCACTGCGCGAGCAACGCGTCGGCGCGCGCCGGATCGGCGATCGGGTTGGTGTGCGCGATCGCGAACTGCGCGCCGCCGGTCTCGCAGCTGAGCATCTCCATCAGCACGGTCTGGCCGTCCAGGTCGACCGAGCGCTCGGCCCGCTGCGGCTTGCACGGCAGCAGCGCGGACAGCGCCGCGTGCTGCGGATGCACCACGCGCCAGTCGAAGGTCGGCCGGCAGGCCGCCAGCAGGACGAGGCAGAAGGCGCAAAGCAGGGCGAGGCGGGGCATGGGCTCCATTATGGTGCGGCGCCGCATGGCGCCGGGCTGGCGCCCGCCGCACCGCGACCGCCGGCCGGGCACGGGCCGCCGCCGGCGCAAACTGCTGCTGCAGCGCTAAAATAGCGCCTCACCCGGGAAGCCTCGAGATGAAACGATCGCTCTACAGCATCGCGGCCGTGCTGATGCTGGCCATCGCCGGCGGCGTGGTCTACCTGAATGCCGGCCGCTCCGCGGCACCGCAGTCGACCTTCGTGCTGCTCGACGGCTCGCGGGAGAGCACCGCCGACTTCCACGGCAAGGTCACGCTGGTGAATTTCTGGGCAACCAGTTGCACCACCTGCATCGCCGAGATGCCGCAGATCGTCGCCACCTACGACCAGTTCAAGGGCAAGGGCTTCGACACGGTCGCGGTCGCGATGAGCTACGACCAGCCGAGCTACGTGGTCAACTACAGCGAAACGCGCAAGCTCCCGTTCAAGGTCGCGATCGACAACACCGGCGCGGTCGCCAAGGCCTGGGGCGACGTGCAACTGACCCCGACCAGCTACCTGGTCGACAAGCACGGCGAGATCGTGAAGCGCTACGTCGGCGCGCCGGACTTCGCCCAGCTGCACCAGTTGATCGAGAAGCTGCTGGCCGAGACCTGAGCCACAGGGCCGTGTCTCGACGGTTTTTTGAGACAAACAGGCCTGCAGCGGGCGCGCAGCCTTCACGATCAGCTATATTTTGCATAGCAAACTGAGAATGTATCGGCGCTTCGTGCGCAGCGCGCCGTCGCACTTGCCGGAACGGCGACCATGACTTCTTTGTCTGCGCAAGCGATCCGCATCGCCCCGGCGACCGGTGCCGAGCAGATCGGTTTCGTGCGCGAGCTGTTTCTGGACTACGCGCGCAGCCTGCAGATCGATCTCGCGTTCCAGGATTTCGAGCAGGAACTCGCTGCGCTGCCCGGCAAATACGCGGCGCCGCGCGGTGCGCTGCTGCTGGCCTGGGTCGGCGACGCGCCGGCCGGATGCATCGCGATGCGCGGCCTCGAACTGGCCGAGCACCCGAACGCCTGCGAAATGAAGCGGCTGTACGCGCGCCCGGCGTTTCGCGGACTCGGGCTGGGCAAGCGGCTGGCGCTCGCGCTGCTCGATGCCGCGCGCAGCGCGGGCTACGCCGCCATGCTGCTCGACACGCTGGCCGAGATGCGCTCGGCCCGGTCGGTCTACCACGAACTCGGTTTCGTCGAGATCGCCCGCTACTACGACAACCCGCTCCCGGGCGCGCGCTACCTGAAGCTCGACCTGCGCCGCGGAAATTCAGCCGAATCGGGCGCAAGCGATTGATTGGCGCTCGCTGTTCGCTATTGAATTAATAGCGATCGGCTCAGACCTTCACTTGCGCGAGAAGCGTCGCAGCGTCGCTGACCTCGAACTTGCCGGGCGCCTCGACGTTCAACGTGGCCACCTTGCCGTCCTTCACCAGCATCGAATAGCGGGTGCTGCGCAGGCCCAGGCCCTTGCCGGTCAGGTCCAGCGTGAGCCCGGTCGCCTTGGCGAACGCGGCGTCGCCGTCGGCCAGCATCCGCACCTTGGCTCCGGTCTTCTGGTCGCGCGCCCAGGCACCCATCACGAACGCGTCGTTCACGCTGACGCACCAGATCTCGTCGACGCCGGCCGCGCGCAGCGCATCGGCGTTCTGCACGTAGCCCGGCACGTGCTTGGCCGAGCAGGTCGGAGTGAACGCACCCGGCAGCCCGAACAACGCGATGGTCTTGCCCGCGGCGGACTTCTGGGCATCGACCGGGTTCGGGCCGATGCTGCAGCCGTTGCCTTCGACTTCCGAATACTCCATCAGGGTAACGGCGGGAAGTTGGTCGCCAATCTGGATCATGCTGCGCTCCTCGAGGTGAAGGGATCGGGCGGCGCGGGTGCCGTGCCGATCCGCAAAAACAAAAATGGCCCGCAACTTGTGCGGACCATCCATTGTCGGCCTGTTCGCGGCGACGTGCCGCGGCGCCAGAGAAAAGCTCAGACCGCGGCGGCCTTCTGCACCAGCCGGGTGGCGACCCAGTTCTTGGTCTTGGAGATCGGCCGGCTCTCGGTGATCTCGATCAGGTCGCCCAGCTTGTACTCGCCGTTCTCGTCGTGCGCGTGGTACTTGCTCGAGCGACCGACGATCTTGCCGTACAGGTCGTGCTTGACGCGGCGCTCGATGAGCACGGTCACGGTCTTGTTGCGCTTGTCGCTGACGACGCGGCCGACCAGCGTGCGCTTGAGGGATTTCTTCTCGTCCGTCATGGTGTCGCTTCCTTATTTTGCCGTCTGCTTCTCGGCAAGAATGGTCTTGGCGCGGGCCACCGAGCGGCGCGCCTGGCGCAGCGACGCGGTGTTGTTGAGTTGCTGCGTGCCCTTTTGCATGCGCAGGCCGAAATGGGCCTTCTGCAGCGCGCGGACCTCGGCCTGCAGGCCGGCAACGTCCTTCTGGCGCAGTTCAGCGGTGTTCATCCTGGGATTCTCCGAAGGGGGTCAGGCGCCGATCGCGCGGCTGACGAAGGTGGTGCGCAGCGGCAGCTTGGCCGCGGCCAGGCGGAACGCCTCGCGCGCGAGTTCCTCGGGCACGCCGACGATCTCGAACACCACCTTGCCGGGCTGGATTTCGGCGACGTAGTACTCGGGATTGCCCTTGCCGTTGCCCATGCGCACTTCGGCGGGCTTCTGCGAAATCGGCTTGTCGGGGAACACGCGGATCCAGATCCGGCCGCCACGCTTGACGTGGCGCGAAATCGCGCGCCGCGCCGCCTCGATCTGGCGCGCGGTCAGGCGCCCACGGTCGGTGCACTTGAGGCCGAAGTCGCCGAACGCCACGGTATTGCCGCGCGTCGCGATGCCGGTGTTGCGTCCCTTTTGCTCCTTGCGGAATTTTCTGCGTGCAGGTTGCAGCATCTTGGTTCTCCGTCTTATTCGGTCTTCGTGCCGCCGTCGGCCGGTGCGGCCTTGCGCACGCGCCGCGCCGCAGCGGGCGCCGATGCCTCGGCACCGGCTTCGGCCGGCTTGTCGCTGCCGTCGCTCGGCGCGCCGGCGGTCAGGCGGCGCGGGCGGCTGCCCGGACGCTCGCCGCCGCGCGCATCGCGGCGCGGACCGCGCGGACGGCGCTCTTCGTCGGGCCGGGTGTCGGCCGCGGCGGGCAGGTCGTTGCGGCCCAGCGTGTCACCCTTGTAGACCCAGACCTTGACGCCGATCACGCCGTAGGTGGTCTTGGCCTCGGAGGTGCCGTAGTCGATGTCGGCGCGCAGCGTGTGCAGCGGCACGCGGCCTTCGCGGTACCACTCGCAGCGCGCGATCTCGATGCCGTTCAGGCGGCCCGACGACATGATCTTGATGCCCTGCGCACCCAGCCGCATCGCGTTCTGCATCGCGCGCTTCATCGCGCGGCGGAACATGATGCGCTTTTCGAGCTGCTGGGTGATCGAGTCGGCGATCAGCTTGGCGTCGATCTCGGGCTTGCGCACCTCCTCGATGTTGACCGCCACCGGCACGCCGAGCTGGCGCCCGAGTTCGCGCTTCAGGTTCTCGATGTCCTCGCCCTTCTTGCCGATCACCACGCCCGGCCGCGCCGAGTGGATCGTGATGCGCGCGTTCTATCAGCACGCGCGACACCGCGGCGTTCTTCAGCTTGGTCTTCAGGTATTCCCGCACCTTCGTGTCTTCGGCCAGCATGCCGGCGAAGTCACGGTTGCCCGCGTACCAGCGCGACGCCCAGTTGCGGCTGACCGACAGGCGAAAGCCGGTGGGGTTGATTTTCTGTCCCATAGTTCGCTTTCCGCCTTTCAGTTGCCGACCGTCACGTACACATGGCACGTGGGCTTGCGGATCTGGTTGCCGCGGCCCTTGGCGCGCGCGGCAGAGCGCCGCAGCGACGCGCCCTGCTCGACGTAGATCGCCTTGACCTTCAGCTCGTCGATGTCGGCGCCGTCGTTGTGCTCGGCGTTCGCGATCGCCGATTCGAGCACCTTCTTGACGATCAGCGCGGCCTTCTTCGGCGTGAAGCTGAGGATGTTCAGCGCCTGGTCCACCTTCTTGCCGCGGATCAGGTCGGCCACTAGCCGGCCCTTGTCGACCGAGAGCCGGACGCCGCGCAGGACTGCACGTGTTTCCATGGTCATTCCTTATTTCCTCTGGACCTTCTTGTCCGCGGGGTGGCCCTTGAAGGTGCGGGTCAGCGCGAACTCGCCCAGCTTGTGGCCGACCATCTGGTCGGTGACGTAGACCGGCACGTGCTGCTTGCCGTTGTGCACGGCAATCGTCAGGCCGATGAACTCGGGCAGCACCATCGAGCGGCGCGACCAGGTCTTGATCGGCTTCTTGTCCTTCGTGGTCACCGCCTTGTCGGCCTTGGCCAGCAGATGATGGTCGACGAACGGACCCTTTTTGACGGAGCGAGTCATCTGTGATGCCTTATTTCTTGCGACGCGAGACGATCATGGTCTGCGTGCGCTTGTTGTTGCGGGTGCGATAGCCCTTGGTCAGGTTGCCCCACGGATCGACAGGGTGGCGACCTTCGCCGGTCTTGCCTTCGCCGCCGCCATGCGGGTGATCCACCGGGTTCATCACCACGCCGCGAACGGTCGGGCGAATCCCCATCCAGCGCTTCACGCCGGCCTTGCCGAAGCGGCGCAGGCTGTGCTCCTCGTTCGCGACCTCGCCGATCGTGGCACGGCATTCGATGTGGATCTTGCGCACCTCGCCCGAGCGCATGCGCACCTGCGCATAGCTGCCCTCGCGCGCCAGCAGCGTCGCGGACGCACCGGCCGAGCGCGCGATCTGCGCGCCCTTGCCGGCCTGCAGCTCGATGCAATGGATCGTCGAGCCGACCGGGATGTTGCGGATCGGCAGCGTGTTGCCGGCGCGGATCGGCGCTTCCGCGCCGCTCATCAGTTGGCTGCCAACCTCGAGTCCGCGCGGCGCGATGATGTAGCGGCGTTCGCCGTCGGCATAGCACACCAGCGCGATGTGCGCGGTCCGGTTCGGGTCGTATTCGATGCGCTCGACCTTCGCGGCAATGCCGTCCTTGTCGCGCCGGAAGTCGACCACGCGGTAGTGGTGCTTGTGGCCGCCGCCGCGATGCCGCGTCGTGATGTGGCCGTTGTTGTTGCGCCCGGCCTGCTGGAACTGCGGCTCGAGCAGCGGCCCGTGCGGCTCGCCCTTGTACAGGTGCGCGCGCGTCACCTTCACCACGCCGCGCTGGCCCGGCGAAGTCGGTTTGAGTTTGATCACAGCCATGATTTAAGCGGCCTCCCCGGACAGGTTCAGTTCCTGGCCCGGCTTGAGCGTCACATAGGCCTTGCGCAGGTTGTCGCGGCGGCCCATCGATTTGCCGAAACGCTTGGTCTTGCCCTTGATGTTGACAACCGAAACGCCCTTGACCTCGACCTTGAACATCAGCTCGACCGCGGCCCGGATTTCGGGCTTGGTCGCGTTCTGCAGCACGCGGAACGTGACCGCGTTCGTCTTGTCGCCGACCAGGGTCGCCTTCTCGGACACCACCGGCGCGACCAGCACCTGCATCAGGCGGCCTTCGTCGAATTTCGCGGCGGCGCTCATGCGAACATCTCCTTGAGTTTGTCGACCGCGCTCTTGGTGACCAGCACCTTCTTGTAGTGCACGAGCGACACCGGATCGGCGTAGCGCGGCTCGATCACGAGCAGGTTCGCCAGGTTGCGCGATGCCAGGTACAGGTTCTCGTCGATCTCGTCGGCGATCACCAGCACCGACTGCAGGTTCATCGCCTTCAGGCGCGCCGCCAGCGGCTTGGTCTTCGGCGACTCGACCTTCCACGAATCGACCACCGCGAGGCGGCCCTCGCGCGCCAGCTGCGAGAAGATGGACGCCATGCCGGCGCGGTACATCTTCTTGTTGATCTTCTGGCTGAAGTTCTCGTCGGGGCTGTTCGGGAAGATGCGCCCGCCGCCGCGCCACAGCGGCGACGAGGTCATGCCGGCGCGCGCGCGGCCGGTGCCCTTCTGGCGGAACGGCTTCTTCGTCGAATGGTGGACCTGCCCGCGGTCCTTCTGCGCGCGCGTGCCCTGGCGTGCGTTGGCCTGGTAGGCCACGACCACCTGGTGCACCAGCGCTTCGTTGTATTCGCGGCCGAACAGGGTCTCCGGCGCGTCGAACTTCGACGCGGCCTGGCCTTGTTCGTTCAGGAGTTCAAGCTGCATCAGTTCGCTCCCTTCGCCTCGGCCGGCGCTTGCGCGGCCTTCACCGCATGACGGACCGTCACGAAGCCCCCCTTGGCGCCCGGAATCGCGCCCCGGATCAGCAGCAGCTGGCGCGCTTCGTCGATGCGGAACAGGTCGAGGTTCTGCGTGGTGACCGTGACGTTGCCGAGCTGGCCGCTCATGCGCTTGCCGGGGAACACGCGTCCCGGATCCTGCGCCATCGAGATCGAGCCCGGCACATTGTGCGAGCGGCTGTTGCCGTGCGACGCACGCTGGGAGCTGAAGTTGTGGCGCTTGATCGTGCCGGCGAAGCCCTTGCCGATCGACGTGCCCTGCACATCGACCTT
Organism: Pseudomonadota bacterium; assembly: GCA_018241985.1. GTDB lineage: Bacteria > Pseudomonadota > Gammaproteobacteria > Burkholderiales > Burkholderiaceae_C > Rhodoferax_A. The sequence continues at coordinate 9,408 of JAFECV010000042.1, forward strand.
CTCGCCCGCGGCGAACACGTCGGCGGCCGGCACCGCGGCCCCGGCGGCGTATTTGCCGGCGGTCTCCGCGCTGACCCGGAACTCCTGGATGATTTCGCCGGCTTCGACGCCTGCTTTCGCAAGATGGCCTGCGAGCGGCTTGGTCACGCGCGACGGCTTGCGCGAACCGAACGTGAGCTGCAATGCCACGTAGCCGTCGTTGTCCTGGGTCTTGACCTGGGTCACGCGGTTGTTCGACACGTCGACCACCGTGACGGGAACGGCGTCCCCGTCATCGGTGAACAGGCGCATCATGCCCACCTTGCGGCCCAGCAACCCCAAGCGATTGCTCAGACTCATTGTTTTCTCCAGAACTTCCGCCGCCGCGACTTCAATTGGCCACGACGTTTGGATGCGAAAGCGGGTTGATTAAGCTTCGGACCTGCGCCGGCACAAAGCGCCAACACAAAATGCGAAGCCCTGCATTATAAGCGAACTTGGCTTGTCGGCAACGGCGCGAGAGCGCCGCAGTGTCCGAGCAGCGAGACAAGGCCTGGACGGGCGCAACGAAGCACCGGCCAGGCACATCCTCTACTGCAGCTTGATCTCCACGTCGACGCCGGCCGGCAGGTCGAGCTTCATCAACGCATCG
>JAFECV010000430.1 GCA_018241985.1 Pseudomonadota bacterium
ACGGCTCGACGATCACCGCGGCGATCGTGCTCGCGTCATGCAGCGCGATCACGTCGAGCAGCCGGTCCGCGAGCGCACGCCCGCCGTCCTGAGCCATGCCGCGCTGGAACGTGCCAGCCGGCGGCTGGGTGTGCGGAATGTGATCGGCCTCGACGCCTTGGCCGAACAGCTTGCGGTTGCCGGCGATGCCGCCGACCGAGATGCCGCCGTAGTTCACGCCGTGGTAGCCCTTCTCGCGGCCGATCAGCCGGGTCTTGCCGGCCTGCCCCTTGGTGCGCCAGTAGGCGCGCGCCATCTTCAGCGAGGTGTCGGCGGCTTCCGAGCCCGAGTCGACGAAGAACACGTAGTCGAGCCCGGCCGGCGTCAGTTCCTTGATCTTGTTCGCGAGCGCGAACGAGGCCGGATGGCCGAACTGGAACCCGGGCGCGTAATCGAGCTTGGCGACCGCCTTCGCCACCGCGTCCGAGATTTCGCGCCGGCCATGGCCCAGGCCCGAGCACCACAGGCCGGACAGGCCGTCGAAGATCTTGCGGCCTTCGCTGTCGGTGAAGTAGGCACCGCTGGCCTCGACAATCATGCGCGGATGCGCCTTGAACTGGCGGTTCGCGGTGAAAGGCATCCAGTGCGCGTCCAGCCAGGCCGCGTCCATGCGGGTGGGGCTCGCGGGGGGCGCGGCGGGGTGGGTGTCGACTGTGCTCATGGCTGCTCCTGCATCGGTGGATCGAATCGTTGGCGACCCCGGTTTCGGGGCGGCTGGTTCGCGCATTCTGCGCGGCGCTGATAATCTCCGAAAGCATCGAATATCAATATTCACTTGCGGTTTCATGCAAGCAAATAACCCGTCCCTGAAGCACCGCGCGGTGCTCGGCCAGCTCGCCGACATGGACCTGCGGCTGCTGCAGGTGTTCAAGAGCGTGGTCGACTGCGGCGGCATGGCCGCGGCCGAGCTGGAACTGAACATCGGCACCTCGACCGTGAGCCGGCACGTGAAGGACCTGGAAGTGCGGCTCGGGCTGGTGCTGTGCCGGCGCGGGCGCGGCGGGTTCGAGGTGACGCCGGAAGGCCAGCGTGTGTACGACGAGACGCTGCGCTTGCTGGCCGCGGTCGAGGGTTTTCGCGGCGGCATCGACGACATCCACGCGCGCTTGGGCGGCAAGCTCCAGGTCGCGCTGTTCGACAAGACCGCGAGCAACCCGCGCGCGCGCATCGGCGACGCGATCGCGCGGTTCACCGAACTGGCGCCCGAAGTCGAACTGCAACTGCACGTGGCGTCGATCAACGCGATCGAGCGCGGCGTCATCGACGGCACTTTTGGCGTCGGCGTGATCCCGACGCACCGCCAGTCGCGCAGCCTGCAATATGCCGAGCTGTTCGGCGAAACCATGCTGCTCTATTGCGGCGCGGGCCATCCGCTGTTTGGCGCCGGCCACGCGCCGCTCGACTGGGACGCCGTGCGCGCCTACCAGTTCGCCGGCCTCGGCTACCACTCGCCGAACATGGAGCTGAGCCACGGCGCGCGGCTGCCGCGCAAGGCGACCGGGTTCGACCAGGAGGCGATCGCGACGCTGGTCCTGTCGGGCCGGTTCCTCGGCTTCCTGCCCGACCACTATGCCGAGGCGTTCGAGCGGCGCGGGCTGATGCGCGCGGTGCAGCCCGAACTGTTCCGCTATCTGTGCACCTTCGTCAGCGTGCTGCGCCGCGCGCCGCGCTGCTCGCGCGTCGCGCAGACCTTTCACGACTGTCTGGTGCAGGCGCACGCGGACGCGGATGCGGGCAGCGTGACCGCGATCAGGCAGGATGCGGACAACGCAGCCGCTACCCGCCAAGGCACCGGGCTCTAAGACATCCGCGCCGCCGCTGCCTGCCGGAATTCGCCCGGCGACTGGCCGGTCCAGTGACGGAACGCGCGCAGAAAGCTCTTCTCGCTCCGAAAGCCTGCGGCCAGCGCGACCTGCTTCACCGGCCTGCTGCTGCGCTGCAGCAGATCCTTCGCGCGTTCGCAGCGCACCTCGTCCTTGAGCGCCTGCAGGCTCGCGCCCTCGGCTTGCAGGTGCCGGTGCAGCGTGCGCGTCGACAGATGCAGCAGCGCGGCCAGATCGCCCGCGTTGCGCGTCCGTGCCGGATGCAGGGCCAGCGCCTGGCGCACCTGCTGCAGCAGCAGCCGGTCGCGCCGGTACTGCAGCACGGTCAGCGGCAGCGCGCGCTGCAGCATCGCGCGGGTCGCGGCCTCGTCGCGCACCAGCGGCAGCGCGAGATAGCGCGGGTCGAAGACCAGGCCGGCCGCTTCGGCTTCGAACCGCACCGGGCCGGGAAACAGCAGCGGGTAGACCTGCGCGTGCAGCGGCGCCGGAAACGGAAACGTCGCCTCGCGCAGCGCGATCCGGGAGTCGACCGCCCAGCACGCGAAGCCGTGCAGGTAGCGCAGCAGCGTGACCAGGCAGAACTCGCGCTGGTGGCGCAGCGGGCGGCGCTCGGCGACCTGCAGCCGCGCGCCGGCCGGGCCGGTTTCGAGCTGAAGCAGCACGTCATCGGTCAGCAGCCGGTGCTGGCGGCACCAGCGCTTGAGCGCGACGCCCAGCGTCGGCGCGGTCACGCTGGCGCGGCACAGCAGCCCATAGCTGCCCCAGGGCAGGCGGCGGCTGAACCAGCCGAGCGCCTCGTCGTCGAG
>JAFECV010000431.1 GCA_018241985.1 Pseudomonadota bacterium
GTGGCAGCGTCACGAGAACGGGGAGGGGGACGGACGGCCGCAGCCGCCGGTGCCGATCGAGCGCCAGGTGTTCGAAGGCCAGTCGCTGATGGTGCAGGTGATCAAGGACCCGATCGGCCGCAAGGGCGCGCGGCTGTCGACGCAGATCAGCATCGCCGGGCGGCTGCTGGTGTTCCTGCCGCAGGACGACCACGTCGGCATCTCGCAGAAGATTCCGCAGACGCAGCGCGAGGCGCTGCGGCGCCGGCTGCAGGCGCTGACCGTGGGGGCGGACGGCAAGGCGGAAGCCGGCGGCTTCATCCTGCGCACCAACGGCGAGGACGCGAGCGACGCCGAGCTCGCCGACGACATCGCCTACCTGCGCAAGACCTGGGCGCGCATCCGCAAGGCGGCGCTCGTCGAGCCGCCGACCTCGCTGCTGCACGAGGACCTGAGCCTGCTCGAGCGCGTGCTGCGCGACATCGCTGGCTTTGATACGCAGACCATTCGGATCGACTCGAACGAGCAGTACCAGAAGCTGAAGGCGTTCGGGCAGGAGTTCATGCCGGCCACCGCGGAAAAGCTCCAGCTCTACAAGGGCGAGCGGCCGATCTTCGACCTGTTCGGCGTCGACGAGGAGATCGCGAAGGCGCTGGGCCGGCGCGTCGACCTGAAATCCGGCGGCTACCTGATCATCGACCAGACCGAGGCGCTGACCACGGTCGACGTGAACACCGGCGGCTTCGTCGGCGCGCGCAACTTCGACGACACGGTGTTCAAGACGAATCTCGAGGCGACGCTGGCGATCGCGCGGCAGCTGCGGCTGCGCAACCTCGGCGGCATCATCGTCGTCGACTTCATCGACATGGTGCGCGAGGACCATCGCGACACGGTGCTGGCCGAGCTGCGCAAGCAGCTCGCGCGCGACCGGGTGAAGGCGATGGCCGGCGGGTTCTCGCAGCTTGGCCTGGTCGAGATGACGCGCAAGCGCACCCGCGAATCGCTGGCCCACATGCTGTGCGAGCCGTGCGAGGCCTGCGGCGGGCGCGGCAGCGTCAAGACCGTGCGCAGCGTGGCCTACGACATCCTGCGCGAAATCCTGCGCGAAGCGCGCCAGTTCAGCCCGCGCGAGTTCCGCGTGATCGCGTCGCCCAAGGTGGTCGAGCTGTTCCTCGACGAGGAGAGCCAGCACCTCGCCGGCCTGTCGGACTTCATCGGCAAGCCGATCTCGCTGCAGGCGGAGAGCGCGATGAGCCAGGAGCAGTACGACATCGTCTTACTTTGACGATTCACGGGGTATCACCTCGTTCCAGTCGCCACGCGTAAGTGACTGTCGCACAAGGAGTTTTCGGTAGGAGATCTGTCATCTAGTGTCGTGGAGTGTCCCCCAGTTTCAACAAAATTGGGTGACTAGGTGGGTGACCAGCCGGGCGATCCGGCTGAGCCCGCCGGCACTAGGAGAACGAGCATGGCAAGCAAAGGTGGGCTGCTTTCTGACGTGCAGCTCAGGCAATGGATCAAAGCGGGTAAGCCGCTTTCGGCGACCGATGGCGGCGGGCTGATTTTCACGCTGTCGGCCGCAGGCAACGCGGCATGGGTGCTGCGGTATCGACACGGCACACGACGACCAGAGATGACTCTGGGACCCTATCCGGCCATCGGTCTGTCCGAAGCGCGGACGATGACCCTGGTCAAGCGGGCCGAGATCGCACAAGGCAAGAACCCGATGGCCGAGCGGGTCAAGGCCAAGGCCGCATTGGCGAAGGACTGGACGGTCCGTCAATTGATCCAAGACTACCGCGAGAAAGTACTCGTCACGCTGGCCAAGAGCACGCGGGTCTGCTACTCACGCCACCTCAAGCGAATCGAAAACCGGTTTGGCTCGCTCAGCGTGTGTGAAGTCGAGTCCAGTGACATCGTGGCGCTGATTGATGACAGCAAGCTCACTTGGGGCGAGTCGAGCCTCCTGCACATCACGGCCAAGTGCCTGTTCACCCATGCCTGCGGCAAGCGCCTCGTCAACGCCAACCCCTGCGTGGGCATCATGATCAGTGCTCTGCTGGGCCCCAGACCACCGGCTCGCAAACGCTTGATGCTGACCCGCGAGGAACTGCACCTGCTGCTCAATGCGCCCATACGCCGGCCAAACACACTCGCGATCCGCATCCTGCTGGCCACGGGTGTGCGGGGAGCAGAACTCTTCACTGCCAAGTGGAAGGACATGCATCTTGACGAGGCTCGCTGGCACATTCCCGCGAGCAAGACAGGGCCTGCCATGGACGTGCCGCTTGCCCCAGAACTCATCGACTGGTTCAAGGAACTGCGCACGTTCGCCTTCCGGTCGGCCTACGTCCTGCCGGCGAGGGCGCACAGCCGTGCCGAGCGAAACGGGGGCGATACCCACCTGAGCAAGGACACCGTGCGCGAGTCGATCGACTACTGGATCAAGCAGTACAAGCCCAAGGTGCGCCGCTTTACTCCGCACGACCTGCGCAGCACGATGAAATCCCACATGCGCGCACTCGGTGTTCCCAGAGACATCTCGGAGATGTGCCTGAACCACAAGCTCACGGGCGTGGAGGGTATCTACGACCAGCACACCTACTACCCAGAGCGTCGGCAGGCGCTGTCGACCTGGCTTCAGTTCTTGACGGACTGCGAGGCTGGAGATAGGAGC
>JAFECV010000432.1 GCA_018241985.1 Pseudomonadota bacterium
AGCCCTGGTGGTGCTGGCCCGCAAGCTCGTGCGTGTGGCCTTCAGCCTGTTCAAGAACCGCACAACATTCGATCCGGCTCACCGCCAGGCGAACAAGATCGCTTGACGTGGACCATAGAACCTCAGCGTGAACGGCCTCTTAGGTTCTGGAGGGCAATCTGATTCGGAGCCCGGGCTCGTCTCAAAGCAACGGCGAGAAGAGCCGCGCGAACGCATCGCCCACGCGCCGCCAGAAGGACTGCTTGCGGTGTGCACGCACCGGTGCGGCGCTGTGCAGGTCGGTCTCGAACTGGGCTGCCAACGGGCGCGCCAACTCGGGCCCGTAGACCACGGCCATGACCTCGAAATTGAGCCGGAAACTGCGGTTGTCGAAATTGGCGGTGCCGATCATGGCGCAGTGGTCGTCGACCACCAGCGTCTTCGAATGCAGCATGCGCGCCTTGTATTCCCAGATCTTGACGCCGGCGGCGATGAGCTCGTCGAAGTAGGAGCGCGCGGCGGCGCTCACGATCAGCGAATCGCTGCGCCGGGGCACCAGGAGGCGCGTGTCGACGCCGCGCAGCGCGGCGCTGGTGAGCGCCATGATCGCGGGCTCTCCCGGCACGAAGTACGGCGTGGTGAGCCAGCAGCGCTCCTGCGCTGCGTGGATGGCCGAGACGTGCATGCGGTGGATGGCCTCGAGCGGGTTGTCCGGCCCGCTGGTGACGATCTGCACCGGGATCGGCCCGGCCTCGATGTCGGGCAGCAGGCGCACGAGTTGTGCGTCGATGTCGCGCAGCTGCTCGCCGGTGGCATAGGCCCAGTCCTCCAGGAAGGTGGTCTGCAGCCAGCGCACGGCGCTGCCTTCGACGCGCAGGTGCACGTCGTGGTAGGCGTCCTTGCGCGTGCCCGCGTCTTCCTCGTCGGTGATGTTGACTCCGCCGGTGAAGCCGGTATGGCCGTCACACACCACGATCTTGCGGTGAGTGCGGTAGTTGGTCACCGGCCGCAGGCGGCGGCCGATGCGGCTGTCGTGGAACAGCGCGATGTGCACGCCGGCCTCGCGCAGCGGCGCCATGAAGCGGCGGCCGATGCGCTTGGAACCCAGCGCGTCGATCAGCAGGCGCACCGTGACGCCGGCCCGTGCGCGCTCGATCAGCAGTTCTGCAAGGCGCGTGCCGATGCGGTCGGGCTCGTAGATGTAGTACTCGAGGTGGACGTGGTCCTGCGCGGCGGCTACGGCGTCGAGGATGGCGTCGAAGGCGGCGGCACCGCCCGAGAGCAGCTGCACGCCCGTGGCGCTGGAGATGGGCAGGCCGCAGGCCGCCGTGCCCAGCGCGGACATCTGGCGCAGCGTGTGCGGCGCTTCCTGGGCGCGGTCGCGGATCAGCGCCAGGTCGGCCGGCGCGTGCGCGATGGCACGGCTTCGCAGGCGCTTGAGGCGTTGCTTCTTCAGCCGCTGGGGGCCGAAAAAGTAATAGATGACGAAGCCCAGGTAGGGCAGCAGCGCCATCGACAGGATCCAGCCCAGCGTCGACACGGGCGCGCGCTTCTGCATCACGATCCAGATCGACAGCACCGCGATGTAGAAGCTCCACGCGACGGACATCGCGGTCTTCCACTCGGGCGGGATGGCAGGCAGGATCACGTCGAAGTTCCAAGCGAAATATGCCTGCAGCGCCCGTCCAACGGGCGCGACCAGCTATCGAATCGATAGCAAAACAAAAGGCCGGCAGCGCGATGCTACCGGCCTTTCGTGGCCTGGGGCCGGACGGTGGTCCGGCTCGGGCGATCAGCCTGCGGCGGCCTCCTCGGCCTCGGGCTTGCTCTTGCCTTCCTTCTTGGGCAGCGGCTGGATGTCGAGGACAACCTCGTCCTTGTCGTCCAGGTCCACTTCCAGGCGGCCACCCTCGGTCAGGCGGCCGAAGAGCAGTTCGTCGGCCAGCGCACGACGGATCGTGTCCTGGATGAGGCGCTGCATCGGCCGCGCGCCCATCAGCGGATCGAAGCCCTTCTTCGCCAGGTGCTTGCGCAGCTTGTCGCTGAAGGTGACCTCGACCTTCTTCTCGGCCAGTTGCGTTTCGAGCTGGAGCAGGAACTTGTCGACCACGCGCAGGATGATCTGCTCGTCGAGCGCCTTGAAGTTGACGATGGCGTCCAGCCGGTTGCGGAACTCGGGCGTGAACAGGCGCTTGATGTCGGCCATCTCGTCGCCCGCCTGGCGCGGGTTGGTGAAGCCGATGGTCGCCTTGTTCATGGTCTCGGCGCCCGCGTTCGTCGTCATGATGATGATGACGTTGCGGAAGTCGGCCTTGCGCCCGTTGTTGTCGGTCAGCGTGCCGTGGTCCATCACCTGCAGCAGCACGTTGAAGATGTCCGGGTGCGCCTTCTCGATCTCGTCGAGCAGCAGCACCGCGTGCGGCTTCTTGGTGATCGCCTCGGTCAGCAGCCCGCCCTGGTCGAAGCCGACGTAGCCCGGAGGCGCGCCGATCAGGCGGCTCACCGCATGGCGCTCCATGTACTCCGACATGTCGAAGCGGATCAGCTCGATGCCCATGATGTAGGCGAGCTGCTTGGCCGCTTCGGTCTTGCCGACGCCGGTGGGGCCGCTGAACAGGAACGAGCCGATCGGCTTGTCGCCCTTGCCCAGGCCCGAGCGCGCCATCTTG
>JAFECV010000433.1 GCA_018241985.1 Pseudomonadota bacterium
CAGCGGCACGTAGTGCTGCCAGTCGTAGCGGGTCTGCGCCTTGGATGTCAGGCGCTCATGGCGAGCAACGATGGCGTTGCCCGCCACCACGACTACCTCGCCCGGGTACAACCGCGCGCTCACCATCTGCCCGGCCAGTTCGCACGGCACCGAGTAGCGGTTGCGCGCCACCGCCACCAGGCAAGTGCTGGACACGCGCGCCGGCGCCTCCACATAGCCGTCGAATGCGGCGGGCATGGGCATCAATGCGGCGCGCTCGTGCTCCAGCATCTCCGCCACGCTGAACTGCTCGTGCTCAGGGTGCCGAACTTCCTCCCATAATGCCCGGCAGCGGTCCCCCAGCCACGCATTGAGCTGCGCGAACGAACCGAAGCGCTGCTTGCCCGCCTCGATCCAGATGCGCCGGCGGCTGTCCTGCACGTTCTTCTCCACGACGCCCTTCTCCCAGCCGGAGGCGACGTTGCAGAAGTCCGGGTCGAACAGGTAGTGCGCGCACATCACCTCGAAGCGCGCATTGACGACGCGCCCTTTGCCCTTGCGGACCTTGTCGACGGCCGTCTTCATGTTGTCGTAGATCCCGCGCCGCGCGACGCCGCCCAGTGCGGCGAAGCTGCGCGTGTGCGCGTCGAACAGCATCTCGTGGCCCTGGCTCGGATAGGCCACCAGCCAGAATGCGCGCGAGGCGCACAGCTTCATGTGCGACACCTGCATGCGGTAGTAGATGCCGCCCACCACCAGCCCTTCCTCGCTCCAGTCGAACTGGAAGGCCTCACCGAGCTCGAACGACAAGGGCACGAATGCGTTCGTCGTCGCTGAGCTGCCGTCGCCGGCACGCCACTCGCGAATGAAGTCCGTCACGCGCGAGTAGCAACCCGTATAGCCCGCCGCCCGGATCTCCTCGAACAGCGCCTTGGCGGTGCGCCGGCTCTTCGCCGGGCGCCGGGCATCGGCCTTGAGCGCCAGTTTCAGCACCTCGTGGTACCGCTCCAGCTTGGTCGTGCCGGCGCTTCGCTGGTACTTCGGCGGCGCCTCCGCGGGCCCTTGCAGCCACTTGGCTACCGTGTTGCGCGACAGCCCCGTGATGCGCGCAATCTCGCGCGCCGACTTCTTGCCCCGGTTGTGCAGGCGCCGGATTCTTCCAACCATGTCCATGGTGATCACTCCTCGAACCCCGCTGCACAAAAAGGCAGCAGGGTAGGTGAAACACCTGGCTCAGTTTTCGATCGGCACGACCCTCAAAAGTGGCTCAGTTTTCGGTCGGCGACAACAGCTGCTGTGGCAGAAATACGTGGCCGCCCACCCTGAGGGCCGCACTTGGCGCTACACGCAGTTCTGCGAGCATTAGAAGGCGTTTGCAAAGACGCTCAAGCGCTCGATGCGCCAGCACCGGCTGGCCGGCGAGAAACTGTTCATCGACTGCACAGGCCCCACGGTGCCGCTGGTCAATGGCGCGCGTGCCCAGGTGTTCGTCTCGGCGATGGACGCCTCCAGCTACGTCTTTGCCTGTGCGACACCGGCCCAGCGCCTGGACGACTGGATCGAGCGCATGGTGCGGGCCCCGAGCTTCTACTCGGTGTGCCGCGTCGTGCTGGATTTTGTTGCCGGCAACAAAATCAGGCACGATGTAGCGCACGGCTCTGCCGAAGTAGCGAAACGCCTGCTCGTGCAGCTGCGCCCCCTCCCTTCGACCGGACTTCCACACCATGAACCGCCCCGGAATTGAACTGACCCCCAGAAGTTGGACGAACTTCAAGGGGTTTCATGAAGAAGTACCAAACAGAGTTCAAGCTCGAGGTCGTCAAGAGCTTTTTGGTGATCGGCGTCAACTATCTTGGCCGCGGGCGCATTGACTCAGCTTTTTTGCTACCCGTGCTGACCTGTTGCCTCACGTAGTCTGCTACCCCGTCGGAAGGGCCGGCGGGAGCACAACACGTGAAAAGGCGAGTCAGCATGACAACACGCAAGGAGTTGATCGAAGGAGTCGGAGCGCGGTACCGCGGCTCGTCGGTGAGCGAGAGGACCAAGATCCTCGACGAGTTCGTTGCGATCACCGGACCACCGCAAGCACGCTATCCGCGTCCTGGGCTCGGAACCTTCCCATGCTCCGTCGATGCGATCACGCAATCGGCTCTACGACGAAGCCGTGCGCCAAGCCCTCATTGTGCTGTGGGAGGCAGGCGACCGTGTCTGCGGAAAGCGGCTGAAGGTTCTGATCCCGATCTTGGTCTACGCGATGGAGCGACACGGCCACCTTCAACTGGACCCGGTGGTCAAGGCCAAGCTCTTGCAAGTCAGCGCCGCGACCATCGACCGTGCCTTGGGCGACGCGCGCAATCGCGTCGATGGGCAACGCAAGCGGCGGACGGGCGTCGGCGCGGCCATTCGCCGCAGCATTCCCGTGCGCACGTTCTCGGATTGGCGCAACCCACCGCCTGGCTTCTTCGAGGTCGACTTGGTCGAACACTGCGGCGGCGCAAAGACCGACGGCGACTTCGTCCACACTCTGGTGCTGACCGACATTGCCAGCGGCTGGACGGAGTGCATCGCCATGCCGGTGCGCAACCAGTCCCTTGTCGTCGAAGCCATGGCGATCGCCGCGGCCGATCTGCCCTTCGCGATGCTCGGCGTAGACACTGACAACGACAGC
>JAFECV010000434.1 GCA_018241985.1 Pseudomonadota bacterium
CTGCCCGCATTCCCGGCTGCGTGCTGAGCGCGGCCCACTGCTCGGTCCCCGAGGTCGCCGACCTCAACCGGCGCGTGCGGGCGCTGCGAGAGCGCCTCGACGCCCGTTCCCTCGCCTGATTTCGATCATGCAACCCCGCTTCGACACGAAGCTCAACCTGGAAGGAAACCCCATGCCCACGCAGCTCGAAAAAGTCCTCTACACCGCGCACGCCCACACCACCGGCGGCCGCGACGGCGCGTCGCGCACCGACGACGGCCGGCTCGACATCAAGCTCAGCTCGCCCGGCACCTCGGGCACCGGCACGAATCCGGAACAGTTGTTCGCAGCCGGCTATTCCGCCTGCTTCATCGGCGCGATGAAGGCGGTCGCGGCCAAGACCAAGACCGCGCTGCCGGCCGACCTCGCGATCGATGCCGAGGTCGACCTGGGCCCGATCCCGAACGCCTTCGGCATCGCGGTGCGGATGAAGGTCAGCCTGCCCGGCATGGAGCGCGCGGCCGCGGAGCAGCTGGTGCAGGCGGCGCACCAGGTGTGCCCGTATTCGAACGCGACGCGCGGGAATATCGACGTCACGCTGACGGTGGCTTGAAGCGGTCCAGGACGCACGATCCGCGTGACAATGCGCTCGTGACAACGACCGACAACGCGCACCCCTACGCCAGCCTCACCCCGGACCGGGTGCTCGACGCGCTGGCCGCGGTCGGGCTGCGCGGCGACGGCCGGCTGCTGGCGCTCGGCTCGTACGAGAACCGCGTCTACCAGGCGCACCTGGAGGACGGCTCCGCAGTGGTCGCGAAGTTCTACCGGCCCGGGCGCTGGAGCGACGCGCAGATCCTCGAAGAGCACGCGTTCGCGGCCGAGCTCGCGGCGGCGGAAGTCCCGATGGTCGCGCCGCTCGCGCTGCACGGGCGCACGCTGCACCACGAAGGCGGCTTCGCGTTCTCGGTCAGTCCGTGGCGCGGCGGGCGCACGCCGGAGCTCGACGACCCCGAGGTGCTCGAATGGATCGGGCGCTTTCTCGCGCGCCTGCACGACGTGGGCGCCGCACGGCCGTTCGCCGAGCGTCCCACGCTCGACCTGCAGAGCTTCGGGCTAGCGCCCCGCGACTGGCTGCTCGAACACCGCGCCGTTCCCGACGAGGTGCGCGGCGCGTGGCAGGCCGCCTGCGCGAATGCTCTTGATTTAATAGCAAACAGCGAGCTATCCGCCTGCACTTGTGGCACATTTGATTCAAAAAACCTGCGAAGCATCCGGCTCCACGGCGACTGCCACCCGGGCAACATCCTGTGGACGCCGCACGACCGCCCGGGCGGCGGGCCGCATTTCGTCGACCTCGACGACGCGCGCAGCGGCCCGGCGGTGCAGGACCTGTGGATGCTGCTCTCGGGCGACCGGCGCCAGCGCACGGCGCAGCTCGCGCTGCTGCTGGACGGCTACGAACAGATGCGCGCATTCGACCGGCGCGAGCTCGCGCTGATCGAGCCGCTGCGCACGCTGCGGCTGCTGCACTACAGCGCGTGGCTGGCCCGGCGCTGGAGCGATCCGATCTTCCCGATCAGCTTCCCGTGGTTCGGCTCGGTCGACTACTGGCGCGGCCAGGTGCAGATGCTGCACGAGCAGATAGCGGCGATGCAGCAAGAACCGCTGATGGCCTGATACGATGGTTCGCAGTCTGGATTGCCGATTGAGAGGCGCACGATGAACCGCGTCACGATCTACCACAACCCGCGCTGCAGCACCTCGCGCACCGTGCTCGGGCTGCTGCGCGAGCGCGGCGCCGAGCCCGAAGTGGTCGACTACCTGCAGCACCCGCTCGATCGCGCGGAGCTCGCCCGGTTGGTCGCGCGGATGGGCGTTCCGGTGCGCGACGTGGTGCGCGCCAAGGAGCCTCTGTTCCGCGAACTCGGGCTGGACGATGCGGCGACCTCCGACGACGCGCTGCTCGACGCGATGGCCGCGCACCCGATCCTGATGAACCGGCCGATCGTGGTCACGGCGCGCGGCGCGCGGCTGTGCCGCCCGCCCGAATCGGTGCTCGAACTGCTGGAGTAGCGCGCCGCCCGCCGATGCCGACCATGGCAGAAGTCCGCACGGCCCGGCTCTCGAACCGGGCGCTGCAGCGGCGCGCGCTGCACGCGGTCGCGGCGTTCGAGGCGCTCAAGGGCGTCGCCGCGCTCATCGTGCTGATCGGCGTGGTCGACCTGCTGCATCACAATGTGCAGCACCTGGCGATCGCGCTGATCGGCCGCTTCGGGCTGCGCCCGGGCGGCCACGCCTCGTCGCTGCTGCTGCACTACGCCAGCCTGCTGCCGGGCGCGAACCTGCAGGCGATCGTGCTGCTTGCGCTCGGCTACATCGCGCTGCGCTTCTGCGAGGCCTGGGGCCTGTGGCGCGACCGGGTCTGGGCCGAATGGCTGGGCGCGCTCTCGGGCGGCCTCTATGTGCCGTTCGAGCTGCGGCACTGGCTGCATCGCCCGTCTGCGATCAACGCGGCCGTGCTGATCGGCAACCTGCTGGTGGTCGTGTTTCTCGCGTACCAGTTGTGGCAGCGGCGCCGCGGCAGATGAAACTCAATGAGACCAGTGGCTGCGGAGCAGGCCGTTCGCGGGCACCCGCGGATCCGGCTTGGCCGGGCCGCTGGGT
>JAFECV010000435.1 GCA_018241985.1 Pseudomonadota bacterium
GCACAGGTGGACTGCCGCGTGCCCACCAGGACGCGCAGCACCCGTGCCGCCCGACGCCGGGGACACCGCGGAGCCGGCTTCGCCGGGCCGCCGGTGTCGCCCCCCTGCAAGGGGGGTTGACGGAGCGACACGCAGTGCGCGAAGACTGGGAGGTCATCAAAAATTTCCCACGATGAAGTCCTTGAAGCGCCCGAACGCGGTCTTCACCGAGCCGTTCTTCTGCGCGACCTTGAAGCCGCGCAGCCGCGCGAGCCGCGCCTCTTCCATCAGGCCCATCACGGTCGCCGCGCGCGGCTGCGCGACCATGTCGGCCAGCGCGCTCGAGTACTTCGGGTTGCCGCGGCGCACGGGTTTCAGGAAGATGTCCTCGCCGAGCTCGACCATGCCCGGCATCACGCTGCTGCCGCCGGTCAGCACGATGCCGGACGAGAGCACCTCCTCGTAGCCGGAATCGCGCACCGCCTGCTGCACCAGCGAGAAGATCTCCTCGACGCGCGGCTCGATGACGCCGGCCAGCGCCTGGCGGCTCAGCATGCGCGGGCCGCGGTCGCCGAGCCCCGGCACCTCGACCTCCTGCTCCGGATGCGCGAGCAGCTGCTTCGCGTGCCCGGCCTCGACCTTGATGTCCTCGGCGTCCTTGGTCGGCGTGCGCAGCGCCATCGCGATGTCGCTGGTGATCAGGTCCCCCGCGACCGGCACCACCGCGGTGTGGCGGATCGCGCCGCCGGTGAAGATCGCGACGTCGGTGGTGCCGGCGCCGATGTCGACCAGCGCGACGCCGAGCTCGCGCTCGTCCTCGGTCAGCACCGCCAGGCTCGAGGCGAGCGCGTTCAGCATCAGCTGGTCCACGTCGAGCCCGCAGCGGCGCACGCACTTGACGATGTTCTCGGCCGCGCTCTGCGCGCCGGTCACGATGTGGATCTTGGCCTCGAGGCGGATGCCGCTCATGCCGATCGGCTCCTTCACCTCCTGCCCGTCGATGATGAATTCCTGCGGCTCGACCAGCAGCAGCCGCTGGTCGCTGGAGATGTTGATCGCCTTCGCGGTCTCCATCACCCGCGCGACGTCGGCCGGCATCACCTCCTTGTCCTTCACCGCGACCATGCCGCTGGAGTTCATGCCGCGGATGTGGTTGCCGGTGATGCCGGTGTAGACCCGGGTGATCTTGCAGTCGGCCATCAGCTCGGCCTCGCGCAGCGCCTGCTGGATGCTCGCGACCGTCGCGTCGATGTTCACGACCACGCCGCGCTTGAGCCCGTTGCCCGGCGCGACGCCCAGGCCGGCGAGCTTGAGTTCGCCGCCGGGCATCACCTCGCCCACCACCACCATCACCTTCGACGTTCCGATGTCGAGGCCGACGACCAGGTCCTTGTACTCTTTTGCCATGGTTGGAAATCCGTGTTCTGGGTTGCTGCTACTTCTTCTTCGGCGCGGGCGCCACCGTGGTCAGGCCGGCGAGCCGGATCGCGTAGCCGTCGGCGTAGCGCAGGTCGGCCGTGCGCAGCGCGGCGGCGGTCAGCCCGTAGCGCGACGCGATCGGGGTCAGGGTGCGCACGAAGCGCCGCACCCGCGCGACCAGCACGTCCGGCGTGCCGTGCCCGAGCTCGATCACCGCGCCGCTGGCGAGCTGCGCGCGCCAGCCGCCGTGGGCCGACAGGTCGAGCCGCGCGAGCTCGGTGCCGAGCGGCCCGAACAGCGG
Source organism: Pseudomonadota bacterium (assembly GCA_018241985.1). Classification (GTDB taxonomy): domain Bacteria; phylum Pseudomonadota; class Gammaproteobacteria; order Burkholderiales; family Burkholderiaceae_C; genus Rhodoferax_A. The sequence goes on from JAFECV010000435.1 coordinate 1,700, forward strand.
CGCGAGCGTGCGGTCCATCGCGAGCACGTCGGCCGACTGGTCGGCCGGCCCGCTCAGGTGCGGCAGCCTGGTATCGACCAACTCGGCGGTGTTCGCGATGAACACCTCGCCGAAATCGTTCAGCAGCGTGGACGCGTCGTCCGCGCCCCAGTACGCGGCCGGCTGCTGCTCCTGCAGCGTCACGTCCAGGTCGTTCGGAAAGCGCCGCCGCACCACCGCGCGGCGCACCCAGGGCACGGCTTCGAACGCGGCACGCACCCGCGACAGGTCGACGCTGAAGAAGTTGCCGCCGACGCTGGGCATCACGTTCGCGCGCAGCGTCACCGCGTTGTTGTGCACCATGTCGCCGTGCACCGTGATGCGGCCGATCGCGAACAGCGGGCTGCGCGCCGCCCACCAGCCGGCCGCGGCCAGCAGCAGGCCGGCGCCGATCACGAACAGCAGGGTCGCGGTCAGGTTCATCAGCCGTACGTCCAGCGGGGTCGGCAGCGTCTCGGTCATTTGCCTCCCTGCCCCGCGCCGCCGGCATGCGGATGGTCGAGCGTGGCCAGCGCCAGCACGCCGACGCACAGGTCCTCGTAGCCGATGCCGGCCGCGCGCGCCGACATCGGCACCAGCGAATGGCCGGTCATGCCCGGCGAGGTGTTCATCTCGAGCAGGAACGGCCGGCGGTCGCTGGCGCGGATCATCAGGTCGGCGCGGCCCCAGCCGCGGCAGCCCAGGCTGCGGTACGAGGCGAGCACGATGCGCTGGATCTCGCGCTCCTCGGCCTCGGGCAGGCCGCTCGGGCACAGGTAGCGCACGACGTCGGTGAAGTACTTGTTCTGGTAGTCGTAGGCGCCGTCCGGCGCCTGGATGCGGATCACCGGCAGCGCGCAGGCGTCCGCCCCCTGGCCGAGCACCGGGCAGGTGACCTCTTCGCCTTCGATGAACTCCT
>JAFECV010000436.1 GCA_018241985.1 Pseudomonadota bacterium
CCACCGTCGATGCAACCCTGACCCAGGGTAGAAGCCGGCCGCGTCGCGGGCGTGCCGGCCGGGCGGCATCGTGATTGCCGCGCCGCCCTTGCCATGGGCGGCGCGCGCGTCATCATGGACGGCATGCAGCAGTCATCGCCAAGCGCCGCGCGGTCCGGCCTCCGTGCCGGCGTCGACATCGGGGGCACCAAGGTGGCCGTGTCCCTGGCCGGGCCGGCCGACGGGGACGCCCCGCCGCCGCTGCTCGTGCGCGTGAGCGAGCCCACGGTCAAGACGGGGGCCTTTGACGCGCTCGCGCGCCAGGTGCTGCGGCTGCTGGACGCGGCGTGCGCCCGCTGCGGGCAGGCGCGGGACGAACTGGCTGGCATCGGGGTGTCGGCCTGCGGACCGTTCGTGCGGCAGCGCGGCATGATCGAACTGGCCAACCCCAACATCTGCGGCGGGCTCGCCGGTGCGGTGCGCGACCTGGGCAACGACTGGACGCACGTGCCGCTGCAGGCCCCGCTGGCCGAGGCGCTGGGCGCGCGCGTTTTCATCGCCAACGACGCCGTGGCCGCGTTGCAGGCCGAGCGGCGCTGGGGCGCGCTGCGCGGCGTCGCGCACTGCGCCTACGTGACCTGGAGCACCGGCATCGGCGTCGGCCTGTGCGTGGACGGTCGCGTGCTGTTCGGCAAGAACGGCAACGCGGGCCATGCGGGCCATTCGTACGTGGCCGATCTGCCGGGCGAGCCGCCGCTGTGCGGTTGCGGCAACCGGGGCGACGTGGAATCGCTGATCGGAGGCGCATCGATGCCGCGCCGCCTCGGCATCGATGCGCCAACGCTGCTGCGCGCCGCGCAGGACGGCGATGCGGCCGCAACGGCGCAGGTGCAAGCGCTGTGCGCGCTGATGGGACGGCTGCTCTACAACCTGGTGGCGACGCTGGACCTGCAGCGCATCAGCCTGGGCGGTGCGTTGCTCCTGCACCATGAGGCGCTGCTGCTGCCGCTGCTGCGCTCGGAGCTTGCGCGCCATTTCGCCGCGCTGACCGATGGCGTGGAACTGGTCGGCGCCGGGCTGGGCCTGCAGGTCGGCGACTACGGAGCGTTGGCGCTGCTTGAGGGCGGCTCGTAGGGCCGCTCGGGCGCGCCCTCGAGCGCGGCGAGAAAGCTGCGGCGCCACCAGTGCACGTCGTGGCGGCTGATGCGCTCCATCAGCCGCTGGTGGCGCCATTGCCGCTCGGCAAGCGGCAGGTGCAGCGCGATCTGGATCGCGTCGGCCATGGCCTGCGTGTCGTACGGGTTGACGAGCAAGGCCTCCTTCAGCTGCTCGGCCGCGCCGGCAAAGCGCGACAGCACCAGCACGCCGGGGTCTTCCGGATCCTGCGACACCACGTATTCCTTGGCGACGAGGTTCATGCCGTCGCGCAGCGGCGTGACCAGGCCGACGCGGGCGATGCGGCACAGCCCGGGCACGCGCCGGCGCGACACCATGCGGTGGATGTAGCGCAGCGGCATCCACTCCAGGTCGCCGTAGTCGCCGTTGATCGCGCCGCACAGGCGCTCCAGTTCCCGGCGCAGGTCGGCGTAGGCGTGCACCGCGTCGCGCGAGGGCGAGGCGATCATCACCAGCGTCGTGCTGTGCCGGCTTGCGGGGTAGCGCTCCAGCAGTTCGCGGAACGCGCGTACGCGCTGCGGGATGCCCTTCGAGTAGTCGAGCCGGTCGATGCCCAGCAGCAGCTGGCGGCGCGAGTATTCGGTGCGCATCGATTCGTAGGTCTCTACGGCCTCGGGCAGGCGACCCAGCCGCTGGAATTCCCGCACGTCGATGCCGATCGGGAACGCCGCGACCTGCAGCGTCGCTCCGAACGCGCGCAAGCGTTGTTCGCTCAGCTCCTCGGCGCCGGCTTCGGCGACCATGTATTGGGTGAAATGGGTGACGTCGGCTTCGCTCTGCAGGCCGACCAGGTCGTAGGCGAAGAATGAGCGGATCAGCCAGTCGTTCTGCGGCAACGCGGCCATGATCAGCGGCGGCGGCACCGGGATGTGCAGGAAGAAGCCGATGCGCTGGCGGCAGCCCAGTGCGCGCAGTTCGCTCGCCAGCGGAATCAGGTGGTAATCGTGCACCCAGATCAAGTCATCGCTGCGCAGCAGCGGCAGCAGCTTGCGCGCGAACATCCGGTTCACGCGCCGGTAGCCGGCGACGTAGTCCGGATCGAAGTCGGCCAGGTCGAGCCGGTAATGGAAGACCGGCCACAGCACGCTGTTCGCATAGCCCTCGTAGTAGGTCGCGTGGTCTTCGGCGCTCAAGTCCACGGTCGCGAGCGTGACCGGGCCGGCCTGACGCACCTGCAATGCGCTCTCGCCGGGCAGGCCCGGTTCGGCAATCGCGCCGCTCCAGCCGAACCACAGTCCGCCGGTGCGCTTGAGTGAATCGCCGAGCGCGATGGCCAGCCCGCCCGCCGTTGGCTTGCGCGGATCGGCAAGGCGATTCGAGACGACGACGAGGCGCTTCACCTCAGTGGCTCCATGGCGCCGCGCGCCACCTGCGGAGCCGGCTTGGCCAGGACGCATGAGGCGCCCCCGATGAGATCGAACCGAAGGGATCGCGTCCGAAGGCCGCGGAGCAGGCCGTTCGCGGGCACCCGCGGATCCGGC
>JAFECV010000437.1 GCA_018241985.1 Pseudomonadota bacterium
AGTACCCGTACAGCGTGGAGAACACCGGTTTCACCTTCGTTCCGGTGAAGGAGATCCCCGCCTACGTGGCCAGCACCCCGACCACCTGCCAGATGAAGCGGCCGAACGCGAGCTGACACGCTTCGCGTCCTGAACGCCGGGATCGCGCGAACAGCGCGGTCCCGGCCCTTTCCTGCAACGAGGATCGCCTCGCATCCCCTGGCGCAACCGCCCGTGAATGCCGCATGGAATACCTGACGATCTCGATCCTGAACGGAATCAGCTACGGCCTGCTGCTGTTCATGCTGAGTTCGGGTCTGACGCTGATTTTCAGCATGATGGGCGTGCTCAACTTCGCGCACGCGAGCTTCTACATGCTGGGCGCGTATTTCGCCTACGCGGTGAGTCTGTTCGTCGGCTTCTGGCCGGCGCTGATCATCGCGCCGCTGCTGGTCGGCGTGGTCGGCGCGCTGTTCGAAAAGTACTGCCTGCGCCGCACCCACCGGTTCGGTCATGTCGCCGAACTGGTGGTGACATTCGGCCTGAGCTACATCGTCGTCGAGCTGGTCCAGCTGGTATGGGGCCGCGGCTCGGTCGACTACCGCATTCCTGCCGTGCTGAACGGCCCGCTGTTTACGCTCTACGGCACGCAGTTCCCGATGTACCGCGGGTTCATGATGCTGGTGGCGCTGCTGATGCTGCTCGCCATCTGGCTGCTGCTGACGCGTACGCGCATCGGCCTGGTGATCCAGGCGGCGCTGACCCACCCGCAGGCGGTCGAGTCGCTCGGGCACAACGTGCCGCGCGTGTTCATGCTGGTGTTCGGCGGCGGCGCGGCGCTGGCAGGCCTCGCCGGCGTGATCGGCGGCAACGCGTTCGTGACCGAGCCCGGCATGGCGGCCTCCGTCGGTTCGATCATCTTCGTGGTGGTCGTGGTCGGGGGCATGGGTTCGCTCGGCGGCGCCTTCCTCGCGTCGCTGCTGATCGGCATCCTCCAGACGCTGGCGGTCGGGATCGACAGTTCGCTGTCGGGCGGCCTCGCGCTGCTCGGTGTCGCAGTGACGCCCGACACCTTCGGTTATTCGCTGTGGAATCTTCGCGTGAGCCAGATCGCGCCGATGCTGCCGTACCTGCTGATGGTGCTGATCCTGATCTTCCGGCCCAAGGGGCTGCTCGGCACGCGCGAGGGTTGAGGTTATGACTGCTGCGACCACCATGACCCCCGCCACCGTGAAGCCGTTGAACCGCGGCCGGATTCTGGTCTGGTCCGCGTTCGCCGTGGTGTTGATCATCGCGCCGCTGATCTGGAGCAGCAGCCTGGGCCAGACCCTGCTGAGCCAGATCGGCGTCGCGATCATCGTCTGCCTCAGCTACAACATGCTGCTGGGGCAGGGCGGCATGCTCAGCTTCGGCCACGCGGTGCATTCGGGGCTGGGCGCGTTCCTCGCGATCCACGTGCTGAACCTGGTCGACTCGGGCAAGTTCCCGCTGCCGGTCAGCCTGATCCCGCTGGCCGGCGGGCTCGGCGGCATGGGGTTCGCGCTGCTGCTGGGCTGGGTCACGACCAAGAAGTCCGGCACCACCTTCGCGATGATCACGCTCGGCATCGGCGAGCTGGTGTCGGCGATGTCGCTGATGTTCCCGGCCGTGTTCGGCGGCGAAGGCGGCATCTCGGGCGACCGCGTCGCCGGCATGCAGCCGTTCGGGATCACCTTCGGCCCGCAGATCCAGCTCTACTACCTGATCGCGGCCTACACCTTCGTCTGCACCGCGCTGATGTTCGCGTTCACCGGCACGCCGCTGGGCCGCATGCTGAACGCGGTTCGCGACAACCCGGAGCGGGTCGAGTTCGTCGGCTACGACACGCAGATGGTGCGCTACATCGCGTTCGTGATCGCCGGCTTCTTCGCCGGCATCGCCGGCGGCCTGGCCGCGCTGAACTTCGAGATCGTCACCTCCGAGGTGGTCGGCAGCTACCGCTCGGGCGCCTATCTGCTGTTCACCTTCCTGGGCGGGATCACGGTGTTCTACGGACCGATCATCGGCGCGGTGCTGATGGTGCTGGCCTCGGTGGTGCTGAGCGAGATCACCCGCGCCTGGCTGCTGTACCTGGGGCTGGTGTTCCTGTTCATGGTGATGTATGCGCCGGGCGGCGTGGCCAGCCTGATCACGATGAACCTGCGCGTGGCCTCGTTCGGCAAGCTCCGCCCGCTGCTGCCGCACTACCTGCTGATGGCGATCGCGGCGGTGCCGGTGCTGGCCGGCGCGGCGGCGCTGATCGAGATGGTCTACCACGTCCAGCTGAACATGGCGCAGGGGCCGACCACGCGCTTTTTGAACATGCAGCTCGACGTCACCGCGGCCTCGAGCTGGATCGTCGCGGCGCTGGTGATGCTCGGCGGCATGCTGCTGTTCGAATTCTTCCGCCGCCGGTTCGCGCGCACCTGGGGCGCGGTGCAAGAGTACGTCGCCGAAGAAATGCAGCGCCGGGAGGCGGCATGAGCGATGCGGCCGATCATTACGCCCTCGAGCTGCGCGGGCTGCGCAAGAGCTTCGGCAAGACCGAGATCATCCGCGGCGTCGACCTCGCCGTCGCGGAGGGCGAGCGCGTCGCGGTCATCGGGCCGAACGGCGCGGGCAAGTCCACGCT
>JAFECV010000438.1 GCA_018241985.1 Pseudomonadota bacterium
CCAGTCGGGCGGGATGATTTCGAGGCCATCGACGAACGCCTGGGAGAACGCGTCGACCATGAACTGGTACGACGCGCCAACGTCCATCCAGCCGTGCACCAGCACGAGCGGCGTGGTGCCTTTGCCGCCTTCGCCCCAGCGGCGTACGTGGTAGCTCAGGTTGCGGATCGCAACCCGTTCGCTGCAGGGCGGGCGGGTCGGCTGGTACATCGTGACGGTGGTGTCTGGCGCGCCGCGGCGGCCTGGCCGCGCGAAGCGGCGACTATCCGCGCCGGTCATGCGGACCGATTTGCTATGCTAAAGATAGCAACAAGCGAAGGCGGTACCTTCGCTTGCGGCCTATTTTGCTTGAAATCCCGTTACTTCGACGCCTGCGCCGGCTCGGCGACGAAGATTTCCACGCGCCGGTTCATCGCGCGGCCGGCGGCGGTGTTGTTGTCCCCGATCGGATTGCTCGCGCCCATGCCTTGCGTGACGAAGCGGTTCGCCGCGACGCCGCGGCCGACGAGGTAGTTGCGCGTGCTGTCGGCGCGCGCCAGCGACAGCGGCTGGTTGATCGCGTCGCCGCCGGTGCTGTCGGTGTAGCCGACGATGGTGATCGTGGTCACCGGGTTCTGGTTCAGCGTCGTCCCGAACTGGTTCAGCACGCTCGCGAAATTCGGCTTGATGTCGGAGCGGCCGACGTCGAACGAAATGTCGCTCGGGATGTTGAGCTTCAGGCGGTTGTCGGCGGTCTGGGTCACGCCGATGCCGGTGCCGGCGGTGGCCTGTTCCATCTGCTGCTTCTGTTGCTGCATCTTCTGCGACCACAGGTAGCCGCCGCCGGCGCCGGCCGCGCCGCCGATCAGGGCTCCGGCGGCCGCGCCGCGATGGCCGTTGACGACCGCTCCGATCGCCGCGCCGGCCAGCGCGCCGACGCCTGCGCCGGTTGCGGTGTCCTTCTGCGTTTCGTTCATGTTCGCGCAGCCCGCGAGGCTGCCCCCCAGCAGCACAGCGCAGGCGAGGGTGGTGATCGTGGCTTTCATCGTGGAGCTCCTCGGTTGAGTTGAAACAGCCGGTGCGGCGATTGCAGGGCAAGCATAGCGCAGCCCCTTGCCGTTGTGTCCATCGGCGAGCGCCGCGCTGGCACAATGGCCGCCTTGCCGGAGATACCAGCTTGCAGACCCTCTACTCCCTGCTCGCCGCATTGGCGGCGTACCTGATCGGCTCGCTGTCGTTCGCGGTGATCGTCAGCCGCGCGATGGGGCTGCACGACCCGCGCAGCTACGGCAGCGGCAACCCGGGCGCGACCAACGTGCTGCGCTCCGGCCGCAAGGCGGCGGCGGCGGCGACGCTGGTGCTCGACGCGGCGAAGGGCTGGCTGCCGGTCGCGCTGGTGCGCTGGTTCGGCCCGCGCTATGGCCTGGGGGACGGCACCGTCGCGCTGGTCGGCCTGGCGGCGTTCCTCGGGCACCTGTGGCCGGTGTTCTTCCAGTTCAAGGGCGGCAAGGGCGTCGCGACCGCGCTGGGCGTGCTGCTCGGCATCCACTGGGCGCTCGGCCTCGCCGTCGCGGCGACCTGGGTCATCATCGCGGTGTTCTTCCGCTACTCGTCGCTCGCATCGCTGGTCGCGGCCGCGTTCGCGCCGGTGTACTACCTGATCGCGAGCGGCGCGGTGTGGGACGCCGACGGCTCGATCGCCGCCGCGATCTTCGTGATGGCGATCCTGCTGGCCTGGCGGCACCGGCAGAACATCGACCGGCTCATCAAGGGCAAGGAATCGCGGATCGGCGCCAGTAAGAAGCATTCATAGCGACCCGCGCAGGAGGGGCGCCTATAACTCCTGGCTGCGCTTCATCAGCTTGTCGAGAAGACGAACACGATATGCCGCGCCCACTCATTGATCTCCGACCCGATTTAAGTCGGTGGGCTGACCTGTGGTGCTCGGCCATCGCCGCGCGCCGGGGGCAGTGATCCCGACGATCGTCGGCGATGGCGCTCGGGCGCCGACACCTTGAGCGCCGGCGCGCGCTCAGCCGACGCCGGCATCGCACTGCGCGTAGGTGCAAGCCACCGTGCGCGATCAGTTAAGCCCGGCCGCCGCGTGGCTCCTACACTTCGACGCAAGCGATGCAGCGGGGCGAGCCATGAGCCGATTCACGAACAAGGTTGCGTTCATCACCGGAGGCGGCACCGGGATCGGCGCCGCCGTCGCGCAGCAGTTCGTTGCGGAAGGCGGCAAGGTCGTGCTGATGGGAAGGCGCCTTGCGCCGCTGCAGGAAGTCGCGCAGCCGATCGGCGGGCTGGCGGTCAGCGGCGACTCCGCGGACGCCGGCGACGTGCGCAGGGCACTCGAGCTCGCGCGAGAGCAGTTCGGCGGCGTCGACGTGCTGGTCGCGAATGCCGGCGGTCATGGTCTCGGCGATGCGGCGCAGACCGACGACGCGTCCTGGCGTCTCGCCACGCGTCTGAATCTCGACACGGCGTTCGTCTGCATCCGCGAACTGCTACCCGAACTGATCGCGAGAAGCGGCAACATCGTCGTGCTTTCTTCGCTCGCCGGTCATTTCGCCGGGCCGGCCGTCGCCGGCTACGTGACGATGAAGCATGCACTGATCGGTCTGACCC
>JAFECV010000439.1 GCA_018241985.1 Pseudomonadota bacterium
ATTCCGAATAGGCGGCGGCCTGGTGCGCCTTGCGCATCGCCTCGGCCCGACCACGATTGCCGGTGACTTGCTCTTTCTCGTCCGGGTTCCACTCGCTGGCGTCGAACTGGCCGATGGTGATGCCCACGCCGCGCAGTACGTTCAGGGCGGAAATGGGGTTGCCGAAACGGCGCGGCTCATTGCTGCGGGCCTTCGCCAGCCAGGCGGCGGTCCCGCTGCGCGTGGCGATCTGCACGAGGAACGCCCCGCCTTGCCCTTTCAGGGTCACGCCAGACACGCCGCCGGCATCGCTCGCGGCGCGCAGCTGTTCAATGGTCATGCTTTGCATGGTTCACTCCTTACGGGGCGATGAATTCAATAAGGAAAATTGTGCACGTTTTCAAGGAAACATACAAACCCATCGGGCACGTCTGGCGCGGCTACCTCCGGCGCCGCGTACTCCGTGGTTCACCAAGCGCAGATTGGGCGCATCAGAGGTGGCCGAGCCCCAGTAACGCTCAGACCGGGATCGAGGCGGCGCGCCTCGTGACTTCATTGCGCCAGCCCGCTGCGCCCGAGCACCCCCGTGTCGGCGAGCAGCCGCAGCCGCGCCGAGCGCCACTCGGCCCGGTCGCGGATGCGCTCCTGTTGCGCGTCGGCCAGCGCCGCCTGCGTGCTCAGGATCTCCAGGATGTCGGCCGCACCCTTGTCGAACTTGCGCTGCACGCTCTGCAGCGCCGCCTGCGCGGCCTGCAGCAGTTGCTGCGATGCCTGCAGATCGTCCAGCGCGGCCAGCGCATCGGCGTGCGCCTTGACCACTTCCATCGTTACCTGACCTTCGGTGTCCCGCAACTCGGCCTCCTTCTGTTCCACCTGCGCCTGCGCGCCGCGTACTTCGTACGTGCGCGCGAAGCCATCGAACAGCGGAATGGTCACGGTCACCCCGACCAGGGTCTCGTGCGTCTGAATCGCCGCCAGCGTCTGGTTGGGCCGGCCGTTCTGGTAGTAGCTACCGGTGAGGTCTACCGTCGGCAGCCCTTCGGCCTCGGTCGCCGCGACCTTGGCCCGGGCTGCCGCCAGCTGCGCGCGCGCCGCTTCAATCGCGAGGTGCCGGGCCTCGGCCTGCTCGAGCCAGGCGTCCAGATCCTGGCGCAAGTTATCGGCCGGCTCCGCCAGGTCCTCGGCCAGGGTCGGCTGCATCTCCGCCGGTAGCCCCATCACGTTGACCAGTACGGCCATCGCCTTGCGGTACGCCCCATGGGCCCGGCTCCGGTCGAGCGTGGCCTTGGCCAGCGCCGTGGTCGCCTGCAGCGTGTCGCTCTGCGCGCCGGCACCCCCACGCTCGCGGCGCTGCGCCGCCTCCAGCGTCTGGCGCGCCAGCGCCTCGTCGGTCTGCCGCGCGGCCCAGGCGGCCTGGCTCGTCTGCGCATCGAAATACGCCTGGATCACGCCCGCCAGCGTTTTTTGCAGCACCGCGTCGTGGTTCGCCAGAGCCGCCTCGAGCAACGCCGATGCGGCATGCCGGTTGGCCGCACGCTCGCCGAAGTCGAACAGGCGCCAGCTGACGGTGCCGTACAGCGTGTCGGCCTGCACGTCGGTGTCCGCGCCCGGGTAACCCGGGTAGCGGGTCCGGTCGTCCATGCGGCTGACGCCGGCCGACACCGTGGGCAGGTAGGCAGCGCGCGCCTTCCCCAGCGCCGCGGCCTGTACTTTGATCGCGGCCCACGCGCCCTGCACCTGCGGGTTGTGGCACAGCGCCAGGTCCACCGCCTGCGCCAGCGACAACGGGCCGGCCACCGCGCCGGCACCGCCGGGACAGGGCGGCGGGCTTGCGTCCCCCGGCAGCACCGGCCCGGTATCGAGCACTGGTGGTCGCGCCAGCAACGGATCCTGCAGCGCGGCGTTCACGGCGTTCGCCGCATCCCAGGCCAACGCGGGACTGCACAGCAGCGCACCGAGCAGGATCGCCGCGACGCTTCGCCTACCTCTCATGAAGCGACTCGTGCGCGTGCTGCATCAGCGGCGAGAGGATGTACTCGATCACGCGCCGCGTGCCGGTCCTGATCTCGGCCTGCACCGACATGCCGGCCGACAGGGGCATGTCACGGCCCTCGACGTTGATCGTCGAGCGCGCCAGTGTGAGCAGCACCGAATAGATCAGGCCCTTCTTCTCGTCCTGGATCGCGTCGCGCGAAACGTGCGTCACGGTGGCCGGGATGGTGCCGTACTTGGTGTATTCGAAGGCGTCGATCTTGACCTCGGCCGCCTGGCCCTCCCGCACGAAGCCGATGTCCTTGTCCTGCAGGAACGCCTCGACCTCGATCGGGCCGCGCCGCGGCACGATCAGCATCAGCGGCTGCGCCGCGGGCACGGCCGCGCCCACCGTGTGCACCGAGAGCTGTTGCACCGTGCCGTCCACCGGGGCGGTCAGGCGCAGCAGGTGGCTGTGCTCGCCCGCGCGCCGCGCATCCTGGCGGCTGTCGCCCGCGATGCGCTCGCCCTCGAGCAGCGCGTCGTTCGCGTCCTTGGCCGTCTGGGCGACCAGCGCGGCGCGCTGGTGCCGCGCATCGGCGAGCTGCCCCTGCAGGTCGATGCGCGCCTGCTCCTTCTCCATCCAAGCATGCT
>JAFECV010000043.1 GCA_018241985.1 Pseudomonadota bacterium
CACAAGAAGAATCATGCCGTTTGACTATCTAGCAGAATTTCCCATCCCGGTTCACGTCATGCCACCAAGGCTGCGCGGCCTGCTGGAACCTGTCGGCTTGTCGCCAAGCCAAGTCGTGGAGGTGGCCGCGATGCAGGAATCCGATCCGCATGGACAGCAGGCCGAGCACCTGCATTTGCTGATGGCCGTGGTTCCCGGTCTGGATGACGGGCTCATCGAAGTTCTATCTGAGGCAGGCGATGGCGTGGTCGAGTTCTCCGTTCCTACCGGCGACGTGCGTGGCTGCTCGACCGATTTTTCTCCGTCGGTATCGGGTTATGACTACATCGTTGCGGCGTGGGGTGACGGCTCGTTCTATACCTTCAATCTAGCCGAGAAGGTCTGGATGACTCTTGGATTGACGCCCCGCTGCGTCGGCAACGATCAGCAACGCCTTGTCTACGATGACTTGGGGCTCCCGGAGTTCGGTGTGGGTGAGGGCGAGGTGTCCAGTGACTATTACTGGAACTTGAAGAGGGCGGTCAGCTGGCGCATGTCGAATGAGTACCTCCGCCGCTACCTTTGGCTGCGTGGCGCACGGGGCGTGCGAGTTTTCTACTACTCAGCCCAGTTGCAAGATGTACCGGAAGTCCGCGCGATCATGGGAGGGGAGACCCATGTGAGCCTCAAGCCCGCCGAAGGGGTTGCCTGGTATGAGTTGGATATCCGCGAGCACGAAGGTGGGCTTCTGGTCCAGCTCTGGGCTTCCGTCGAGGCTGTGATGCCGGAACTATGTCCAGAGCAGACTGCTGAGGGTGTTCTGTGGCCTGGTGACGCTCAGCCCATGACTCATGCGCGTGCGAATGCTCTGGTGGGGCATGATCCGGTCTATCTCGATGATCGGTTTCTCCAGAAGTACGAACAGAGCACTTTCTACGACACGACTCCGACTTTTATTGGAGGACAGTGGTACTGCAGTCCGTCATATAGAGGGCAATGGAGTTTCACCGAATGCCGTCGGGTCGGAAGAAATCTGATCCGAGTGCCAATGCGTGAGTTGTACAAGCCGAAGCCGGATCGTGAGATCGTTCACGCCCGAGCATTCGCGGTCGATCCGACCGACTTGGCCCATGCAGATCTGAATGAGGAGCATGTGGTCGCCAAGGTGCAGCGTCTGCTCGATGTGCTTCTACGATTGGGTGACGGTCTTTCCGCACTCGGCACAGCCGTGGGGTTGAACAAGTCGGCAGTAGAACTGACTGGCTTTGATCGTGCAGAGGTTGTGGCCAATGGTTGGATGGCCTACCCGACGCTCAGTCGGCTAGCCCAGGTCGCATCATTGGATATGTCACAACAGATGTTCCTGGCTCGCTGCAAAAGTTTGCACGAGGTGTGGCAACGCGTTCCAAATGGCTACCTCAAGTCATTGTTGGAGCGCGCAGGATGTCCGAGAGCTGCCGTCAAGGACCTCGCAAGCCTCAAGCTGCTGCAGGCACTTCTGAACGTCATCGAAAGGTTGAATGCCCATGAGGAGGCAAGCGATGCCTTTGCCTCAGGTACGGAGCCTGAAGGTTGGAGCGACCGCAGTGAAGCCATGGCGCCCCTGTTCCTGAACAACGATCTCCGAATCGCCGATGCGCACGAAACTATGGAGAAGTGCCTCGCAACCCTGCAGCGCCTTGGGTTCGACACAGCGAACGTCAACGCGGGCTACGGTCGGGCGCTCGATTTCGTCATGGATGGCGTCATCGATGCCCTAGGGACAGTGGCCGCAGCAATCGGGAAGTTGTTGAGGCTGCCGTGAGCGAACCAGGCAGCCAGCGCGGAGCGGGCAGGGGCGCTGTTTTTCTGTATCCTATGCACTGGTTGACGATGGTGTTGCAAGAGTCGCCGCCCCGCAATTCGCTCCATTTCTCGCGCCAGCAAAAGACGAGCGCCATTGACGGTAAAAGCGACGGTAAGACCTCATGTCAATCACCGCCAATCCCTTTAACCACGCGGGTTTGGGCGGCTTGTTGATGATGGAGTGGGAGTGAATTGGCGTCTTTCGGGGACTATCGCCAGTTATCGAAAAACCGCCGCAAAGTCTTGTATGGCTTTTTTTACCGAGACGGCTCGTCAGTAAGTCTCTCCCGGCGCTACGGAGCAAGCAGACTCGCAAAGCGCGCCATGTCGACATTCCCGCCGCTCAAGAGCACGCCGATGCGCTGGCCCTTGAGTTCGGCCTTGCGTTGCCGTGCCGCGGCGAAACCGAGGCAACCGGTCGGCTCGACGACCAGCTTCATGCGGGTGGCGATGAACCCCATGCAGTCAACGAGTTGCGCATCCGAGGCGGTGAGGATGTCGGTGACGTCACGGCGGATGATCGGAAGGGTGATATTGCCGAGGTGCTGCGTCTGGGCGCCATCCGCGATGGTCTTGGGCGTTTCGATGTGGACAATGGCTCCGGTGCGAAACGACTGTTGCCCGTCGTTGCCGGCATCCGGCTCGACGCCGTAAAGCCTGCAGTCTGGCGACAGCGCCCGTGTCGCCAGCGCGCAGCCGGAAAGCAGCCCGCCGCCGCCCAGCGGCACGAAGAAGGCGTCCAGCGGCCCGACTTCCTCGAACAACTCCTTGGCTGCAGTGCCCTGTCCGGAGAGCACGTCGGGATGGTCGTAGGGCGGGATCAGCGTCAGGCCATGTTTCGCGGCAAGGTCGCGGCCGATCTGCTCGCGATCCTCCTTGTAGCGGTCGTAGACCACCACGTTGCCGCCATAGCCCTTCGTCGCCGCCACCTTGGCTGCCGGCGCGTCGTGCGGCATGACGATGGTCGCGGGAATCTCGAGCAGCCTGGCCGACAGCGCGATCGCCTGCGCGTGATTGCCGGAGGAGAACGCGACGACCCCGGCCTTGCGCTGCGCAGGGCTGAATCTGGAGAGCGCGTTGAACGCCCCGCGGAACTTGAAGGCGCCCATGCGCTGCAGGTTCTCGCATTTGAAGAAGACCCGGGCGCCGAACGCTTCGTCGACGGTGCGGGACGTCATCACCGGCGTCTTGTGGGCGTGGCCCGTGATACGTTCCGACGCCGCGGCAACGTCGTCGTAGGTGGGAAGATCGATCATCGAAATCCTCTTCTGGTCGAGATGCGCCGCGCCACGGTCGGATTCCGTGGCACGCGTCCGGTCATGCCGAATACAGTGATGTCGGTGACCATGCAGATTTGTGCGATGGACACTGCGATGGCGCAAGGACTTCGCCCCGTGCAGGCATGGAAAATTCCTACATACAGTATGCGTCGAGCGGACGCGATGCACTATCGGGCATCGGAACACACATGAGCAAGGTCGCCGAGCAAGGAACGTCCATCGAACCCGGAGAAGACCCGCCCGCGCCGCCTGGCGCTTCAGATTCAATCCTGCAGGGAATTTCCGATCGGGAAGCTGCGCTCCGCCTGCAACGGGATGGGCCGAACGAGTTGCCGTCGCAGCGCGCGCGTCCGCTCGTTGCGATCGCGCAAGAAGTGGCGCGCGAGCCGATGTTCGTGATGCTCGTGGCTGCCGGCGCGCTCTACCTCGTGATGGGCAAGCTCAGCGATGCCTTGCTGCTGCTCGGCTGCGTGTTCGTCGTGATCGGGATCACGGTCGTCCAGGAGCGCCGGACCGAGCGCGCGCTCGATGCGCTCCGCGATCTGTCCAGCCCGCGCGCACTGGTCGTGCGTGGCGGCGTGCAGCGGCGTATTGCCGGGCGCGAGGTCGCCCAAGGCGATATCGTGATCCTGAGCGAAGGGGATCGCGTTCCGGCCGATGCGCTGCTGCGGCGTTCCACCCACCTGGCCGTCGACGAGTCGCTGCTGACCGGAGAGTCGGTACCGGTGCGCAAGCACCCGTCGGCTACCGCTGCGGAGCTCGATGCGCCGGGCGGCGACGACCGGCCCTCGCTGTTCTCCGGCACGCTGGTCACGGCCGGGCAGGGGGTGTGCGAAGTCTGGCGTACCGGCATGCGGACCGAACTGGGGCGCATCGGCAAGGCGTTGCAGCAGATCGGTCCGGAGGCGACGCCGCTGCAGATTGAGACCGGGCGCATGGTGCGGTCGCTCGCGACGGTCGGTGTCGTGGCATGCGTGGGCGTGATCGTGGTTTACGCGCTGACGCGCGGCGCCAGTGCATTGGCGTGGAAGCAGGGGGCGCTTGCGGGGATCGCGATGGCGATGGCGATCCTGCCGGAGGAGTTTCCGGTGGTGCTCACCGTGTTTCTCGCGCTCGGCGCATGGCGCATCTCTCGAAGCCACGTGTTGACGCGGCGCATGCCCGCGATCGAAACACTCGGGTCGGCCACGGTGCTGTGCGTCGACAAGACCGGAACGCTGACCGAGAACCGGATGACCCTGGCGCGCCTGGCAAGCGGAGATGCGACGCTCGACTGCCGCCGCTCCGCGGAGCCGATGCCGCAGCAATTGCGCGCCCTGCTCGAGACGGCGGTGCTGGCCAGCCGCGCGGATGCGTTCGATCCGATGGAGCGCGCGCTGAACGAGGCGGCGTCGCGGCTCGGCACGCCGGAACCGGCGACGCGGCGGCGCCTGGTCCGGGAGTACCCGTTGTCGGCGACGCTGCTTGCGATGACGCATGTCTGGGAGGACGTGGAGACCGGCCAGCGGGTCGCGGCGACGAAAGGCGCGCCCGAGGCGATTGCACGCTTGTGCCGCTTGTCTGCGAGTGAGCAGGCTGCGCTCTTGGCGCAGGTCGCCGGATTCGCCGCGGAGGGCCTTCGCGTGCTCGCGGTGGCGCGTGCCGAGATCGAGGCGGGGGCACTGCCCGAGGCGCAGGACGTGTTTCAGCTCCGGCTCGTCGGCCTCGTCGGGTTCGAGGACCCGCTGCGCCCGGAAGTGCCCGCCGCGGTGGCGGAATGCCGCAGCGCGGGCATCCGCGTCGTGATGATCACCGGCGACTATTCGGCCACGGCCCAGGAGATCGCCCGGCGCGCGGGGCTCGACCCTCACGCGGCCGTGATCACCGGTCCGGAACTCGCCGCGATGTCGGATCGGGAACTCACTGCCCGCATCCGGGATGTCCAGGTGTTCGCGCGGGTCGCGCCGGAGCAGAAGCTGCGCATCGTGAACGCCTTCAAGGCCAACGGGGAAATCGTCGCCATGACGGGCGACGGCGTCAACGACGCGCCGGCGATGAAGGCGGCGCATATCGGCATCGCGATGGGTGGGCGCGGCACCGACGTGGCGCGGGAGTCCGCGTCGCTGGTCCTTCTTGACGATGCCTTCTCCTCGATCGTGAACGCGGTGCGCCTTGGCCGGCGCATCTACGACAACATCCGCAAAGCCACGGCGTTCATCCTGGCCGTTCACGTTCCGATCGCAGGGCTGTCGATGATTCCGGTTTTTTTCCCCGGATGGCCGCTGTTGCTGCTGCCGGTGCATATCGTCTTTCTGGAACTGATCATCGACCCGACCTGCTCGCTGGTCTTCGAGGCCGAGCACGCTGAGGCCGACGTGATGCGGCGGCCCCCGCGCAGGCCCGATCAGCGGCTGTTTTCGCGACCGACGGTCGTGGTCGCGCTGCTCCAGGGGCTGAGCGTGCTGGCGGCATGCCTGGCGGTCTTCGTGCTCGCGCGCGCGAACCATGGCGCGGACGCCGCGCGTGCGTTGACCTTCGCGGCGCTGGTCGTCTCGGTCCTGGCGCTCATCCTGATCAATCGCTCCTGGTCACGTTCGACATTGACGATGCTGCGCAGCGGCAATCCAGCACTCTGGTGGGTCGTGCTCGGCGCGGCAGCGTTTCTGGCCATCGTGCTGTTCGTCGCACCGGTGCAGGCCGTGTTCTCGTTCGCGCCGCTGCACGTCGATGATCTTGGGTTGAGCCTGCTCGCCGGCCTGGCGTGCCTGGCGTGGTTCGAGTTGCTGAAGTCCACGCCGTGGTGGCGGGGCTTGCAGCGCGGCGACGGGCCGATGCACCGAAGCGGGTAAAACTCCTGTCATGCAACCCCATCGAATGCGACCATGACCGAGCAGCTTTCGCTGGACGGCCTGGGCGGGCCAGCCAACCCGACCGATCGGCTGTTCTTCGCACTGTTTCCACCTTTGAGTCTGGCCCGGCGTATCGCGGCCGACTGGCAGGAGCGCAGCCGCGCGCTCGGCCTGCGCGGGAATACGGTCGAGGCGGACCGGCTGCATGTCACGCTGGTTCACCTGGGCGACCATCCGGGCCTGCCGCCCGGGCTGGAGTCGGCGGCGCGCGAGGCCGCGGCAGGGTTGGTCGGCCAGCGTGCGTTCGAGGTGTGTTTCGATCGCATCGAAACCTTCGGCCAGGGGCGCGGTCGCCAGTTGCAGGTGCTGTGCGCCAGCGACGGCGCGGCTGCGCTGTGCGAGTTCCAGGCGGCGCTCGCCACGGCCTTGCTGCGCGCCGGCCTGGGGCGTTGGATGGACAAGCGCCAGGGCTTCCGGCCCCACATCACGCTGCAGTACAGCCACCGGTCGCTGCCGGAGCAGGTTGCCGAGTCGGTGCGCTGGCCGGTGACCGGCTTCTCGCTGGTCAACAGCAAGCTCGGTCGCCATGAGCACCGGCACCTGGCGCACTGGCCATTCCAGCAATGACCGGTCGGTTTGCGATCGGGTCACCGGCGTAGAGACTGCCGCACCCCGCCGAACGCTTCGCTTGCAAATGCCCAAAAAGGCCTCATATTTAACGGATGCAAGGAGTCTCCCGATGAAGAAGCTCGAGTTCATCAAGCGCAGCCACGGCAGCCACTGGGTTGGCGACGGATTCCCGGTGCGCGGCGTGTTCAGCTACAACGACATCGCCGAACAGATGTCGCCGTTCCTGCTGCTCGACTATGCCGGCCCGGCGAACTTCACGCCGACCACGGCGCGGCGCGGCGTCGGCCCGCATCCGCACCGCGGCTTCGAGACCGTGACCATCGTCTACGACGGCCAGGTCGAGCACCGCGACTCGACCGGCGGCGGCGGCGTGATCGGCCCGGGCGACGTGCAGTGGATGACCGCTGCCGGCGGCATCGTGCACGAGGAATACCACGGCGCCGATTTCGCGAAGACCGGCGGGCCGTTCGAGATGATCCAGCTCTGGGTGAACCTGCCGGCGCGGCACAAGATGGACCGGCCCGGCTACCAGGGCATCACCGCGGACCGGATGCCGACCGTGGCCCTGGCCCTGGCCGACGGTGCCGGCTCGGTGCGCGTGATCGCGGGCCGTTATGGCGACGCGCAGGGCCCGGCGCACACCTTCAGCACGATGAACCTGTGGGACCTCAAGGTGCAGCCCGATCGCACGGTCACGCTCGAACTGCCCGAAGGCCACACCGCGGCGCTGCTGGTGCTGCGCGGCAGCATCGCGCTGCCGGGCGAGCAGATCGCGCGCGAGGCCGAACTCGCGGTGATGGAGCGCGCCGGTACGCAACTGTCGTTCAGCACGCAGGCAGACGGCGCGACGCTGCTGCTGCTGAGCGGCGAGCCGTTGAATGAACCCATCGTCGGCTACGGGCCGTTCGTGATGAACAGCGAAACCGAGATCCGGCAGGCTTTTCTGGATTTCCAGAGCGGCAGGATGGGGCGGATCGCGGCGTCGGCCGCAACCTGATCCCGCGCGCTGCACCCCGGACCCCGCACGGTAGAATGCCGAGCGTCGGGGCGTAGCGCAGTCTGGTAGCGCATCTGGTTTGGGACCAGAGGGTCGAAGGTTCGAATCCTTTCGCCCCGACCAGCGGCCCGCGCGCCGCGCCTCGCTCGATCTGCCCGTAGCTCAGTCGGATAGAGCAACAGCCTTCTAAGCTGTGGGTCGGGAGTTCGATCCTCTCCGGGCAGGCCAGCTTTTCACTTCATCGAAACCGCATCACGCCGGATTCCAGTCGCTGACTGCGATCATTTCGGCGTCGCCGGCATGTTCCAGCAGCATGCTGCGCACGCGCTCCTGCCACAGCTGGCCGAAGCGCTCCAGCTCAGGCGCGCTGGCCTGGCCCGTGATGGCTTTGGGCGCCAGCGCCTTCATCTCGTCGCCCCATGGCACGACCGACGCGTCGAGCTGCACTTGCACGGCGCGGCCCGTGTCCTTGCGGCGCAGGCCGAGCACGCCCTGCAGCGGTTGGGCATAGCTCAGCAGGTTCTGGCGCGAAAAGCGCTGCGCCGGGCCGATGCCGTGAAAGCCCGTCTCGGCCGCGGCACCGGTCAGCAACTGCGCGACGCTGGCGATCACGCCGGTCACGCCGCTATCGCGCTCGTCGCCCATGAAGACCTCGATCTCGCCGCGCACCGGCAACTCGTCTTCGTAGAGCGCGCGCAGGCCGTTCAGGACCATCAGGTAGGCACCGGCCACCGTCGGGCACGAATGTCCGGCCAGGCGGACCGCATCCGCATAGCGGTATTCCATCAAGCCCTGCTCGGCGGCGCCGAGGAACTGGGCCAGCGGGTCGCGCATCGTCAACGACGGTGCGTCGCCGAAGAAGGCGGGGAATGGTCGATCTCGTGTTTCCATGCTCACTTCACTGACTCCTGCCTGACGACTTTTGCCCTTCCATCGTGGAAGTGCTAAGTTCGCAGTCTATTCAACTCTTTATTGGCGAGGTGCAGACATGGCCGAAATTCTGGGTCCGCAAAAACTGGGTCCGCTGACGCCGCTGGTCGGCGAATGGGAAGGCGACGTCGGCGTCGATCTCTCCTACCACAACAAGGAAGACGAGACGACGCAGACCGGCTACTTCGAGAAGGCTTGGTTCCGGCCGATCCCGATCGTCGAGAACGGCAAGCAGTCGATGTGGGGCTTGAACTACGAGATGACCGCCTGGCGTCATGGCGAGGAGGCGATGGATCCGTTCCACGACGAGGTCGGCTACCTGCTGTGGGACGCCGCGCACGGGCAGGTGATGCGCTGCTTCGCGGTGCCGCGCGGAATCGCGATCCTGGCCGGCGGCGATGCCAAGCCGCGCGACAGGTCGCTGACGTTCAAGGCGGGGCCCGGAGACAAGTCCTATGGCCTGGCCCAGAACAAGTACCTGCTGGAGCGGGCAACGCTCGGCGATTTCGCGAGCACGTTCAAGTTCAACGACGACGGGACCTTCAGCTACACGTCCGACCTCGTGCTCAAGCTCGCGGCGACCGGCAAGGAAATGCACCACACCGACCGCAACACGCTGCATCGCACCAAGCGCATTCACCCGAGCGCCGAGAACGCCTAGAACGGCGGATGGCGGGCCGCAGACCGCGCCCCTTGCGGGAACGGGGTTGCACGTTCGGCGTGACCCTCAGTGCTTCGCGTACTGCGCCGCGCCGAACAGGATGTCGCGCGCCTTCTCGTCGGTCAGCGCCTTGCGCCGATCGGCCAGCACCTGGACGCCGCGCTGCACCGCGGGGCGCTGCTCGATGCGCTCGAACCAGGCGTGCAGCCGCGGGTAGTCGGCCCAGGCGATGCCCTGGTTGCGCCAGTTGCGCAGCCACGGAAAGATCGCGATGTCGGCAATGCTGTAGTCGCCGCCCGCGATGTACGAGCGGCCGGCGAGCCGCTTGTCCAGCACGCGGTACAGGCGCTTGGTCTCGTTCGTGTAGCGGTTGATCGCGTACGGCAGCTTTTCGGGCGCGTAGGTCCTGAAGTGATTGGCCTGGCCGATCATCGGGCCGACGCTGCCCATCTGGAACATCAGCCACTGCAGCACCTCGTACTTGCCGCGATCGCTGGCCGGCAGCAGCCGGCCGGTCTTGGCCGCGAGATAGACCAGGATCGCGCCGGATTCGAACAACGAGATCGGCTTTCCATCCGGCCCATCCGGATCGGTGATCGCCGGAATCTTGTTGTTCGGGCTGATCGCGAGGAACTCGGGCTTGAACTGGTCGCCGGCGCCGATGTCGACCGCATGCACGCGGTACGGCAGGCCGCATTCCTCCAGCATGATGTGGACCTTGTGGCCGTTCGGCGTGGCCCAGGAATAGACGTCGATCATCGCTTGGTTCCTTTGCGGCTTCGGCGCCATTGTGCGACGCGCCGGGATTCGTCGCAGTCCGCGCATGAAAACGGCGCAGCGTCTTGATGAGACGCTGCGCCGAGGCGCTCTGTTTTTGATAGCTACAT
>JAFECV010000440.1 GCA_018241985.1 Pseudomonadota bacterium
TCGAAGGCATCGTGGGCTTTCGCTTGCACGCCACCTTGCGTGATGGGGCGGAGGGTGTCGTCGTGGCGCTGCACGTGCCTGCCAGCGACAAGATTCACTCGATCCTTGACGATGGCACCTGGACGCGCGGGCCGGCCAGCAATCGTGAGATGTCGGCGTCGGAAATCACCGAACTGTCCTATCGGCGCGGCGTGCGCAGCGCCGAATCGGAGCCGGTGGATGTGGACTTCGATTTGCTCGACAGCGAGACGTGGCGGCTGTTTGTGCGCAATCGGGGATTGGCGGCGACGGGTATCGCCGATCAGCTTTACCGCATCGGGCTGGCCAAGAAGGTGGGCGGCGAATTGCGTCCCTTGTGCGCAGCGGTGCTGCTGTTCGCAGACAGCCCTGGCGCTTTGCTGCTGGCAGGCGGAACCCGTGCGGACGTGCGTGTCTTTCACTACAAGGGCACGGTGGTGGAGGCAGGCGAGATTCCCAACCTGAAGAAGACGCCGAAGACGCTGTCCGCGCCGCTGTATCGGCTGATCGAGCAAACCCATGCCTACGTGCTCAATGAACTGGCCGAGGGATTGACGCTGGCGAAGTCGGGCTTTCGCACGCTGCACCGTTATCCCGAGCGTGTCATCAAGGAGGCCATCACCAATGCCGTGATCCATCGCGACTACCGCATGAACAGGGACATTCAGGTTCGCATCTTCGACAACCGCATCGAGGTGCTGAGCCCGGGTTTGTTTCCCGCGCCCATTACGGCGGCAACCGTGCAGCGGATGGGGTCGTTCGCTCGCAATGGGCTCGTCGCCACCAATCTGCGGGAGTTTCCGGATCCGCCCAACGTGGATGCTGGCGAAGGGGTGCGGATGATGTTCAACGTTATGCGCACCAGCAACCTCTATCCGCCGCAATTCCGTGAGATGCGGGATCAGGCGCAAGAGGCGATCGTCGTCACCTTGCTGAACGAAGAACGCCCGCCGATCTGGGAGCAGGTCAGCGACTGGATCGACCGAAACGGCCCGGTCGCGAACGGTAGCCTCTGCCAGATCGCCAGCGTGGACACGCTCAAGGCTTCGAAGATGCTCAAGCGGTGGGTGGAGCAGGGGCTGCTGGTGGCCGACAGCTCTGGCGGGAAGCGGCACACCACCTATTCCAAGCCGGCGGCCGAAGCCGGGGCAGGTGCCCCGGTTTCATTATCTTTGCTCTCGGATAATGAACCGGAGGAATGACTTACCTTATTGATTTATAAGGATTTTTCTGGAAATCCATTATCCGGAGGGAGCCGGCCAGCTCTCTGCAGCTCCACCTTCGCAAGAAAGTTGCACGCTGCTCCCATCTGACGGACGCTCGCCACCCATGGGTCTGTCGGTAGGGGCGTTTTCATTATCCAAGCCTCCGGATAAAGAAAACGCATCCCCTTTAAAAACAACAACTTACGTTCACTCCATTCTCCAGTCACCCCATGAATGCCTCCACCCTCGTCCAGAAAATCTGGAACTTCTGCCACACCCTGCGTGACGACGGGGTGGGCTATGGCGACTACCTGGAGCAGCTGACCACGCTGCTGTTCCTGAAGCTGGCGCACGAGTATTCGCAGGAGCCCTACAACCGCGATACCCACATCCCCAAGAGCTGCGACTGGTCCAGCCTGCGCGGCAAGGCGGGCGAGCCGCTGGAGGCGCACTATCTGAAAGTGTTGCATCGACTCGGCGAGGAGCCGGGCATGCTGGGGGCGATCTTCTTCAAGGCGCAGAACAAGATACAAGACCCGGCCAAGCTGGCGCGGCTGGTGCAGATGATCGACGCCGAGGACTGGATCAGCCTGGGCGTGGACACCAAGGGCGAGCTGTACGAAGGCCTGCTGCAGAAGAACGCCGAGGACACCAAGAGCGGCGCGGGCCAGTACTTCACGCCGCGCCCGCTGATCCGGGCGATGGTGGAGTGCGTGCAGCCGCAGCCGGGCAAGACCATTGCCGATCCGGCCTGCGGTACGGGCGGTTTTTTTCTGGGGGCGTATGCGTGGCTGACACGCGCGGGCGCGATGCTGGACAAGCGGCAAAAGACCTTCCTTCACCGCGAGACCTTCTTCGGCAATGAGATCGTCGCCGCCACGCGTCGGCTGTGCCTGATGAACCTGTTCCTGCACAACATCGGCGACCTGGACGGCGAGCCGACGGTGGAGCGGGCCGATGCGCTGATCGCCGAACCGCAGCGCAGCTTCGACTACGTGCTGGCCAATCCGCCCTTCGGCAAGAAGAGCAGCATGACCATCACGAACGAGGATGGCGAGGAAGACCGCGACGCGCTGACCTACGAGCGGCAGGATTTCTGGCAGACCACCTCGAACAAGCAACTCAATTTCCTGCAGCACATCGTGTCGATGCTCAAGACTACCGGGCAGGCAGCGGTGGTGCTGCCGGACAACGTGCTGTTCGAGGGTGGCGCGGGCGAGCGGATTCGCCGCAAGCTGCTGGAAACCTGCGACGTGCACACGCTGCTGCGCCTGCCCACGGGTATCTTCTATGCGCAGGGCGTGAAGGCGAACGTGCTGTTCTTCGACGCCAAGCCCAAGGACGGCAAGGTGCACACCCAGGGCGTGTGGATTTA
>JAFECV010000441.1 GCA_018241985.1 Pseudomonadota bacterium
GGCAGCGCCGTCCTCGGTCAGGCTCGCGGCGACGTTGGAAAACGGTTCGGGCGACGTGTTGATCAGCGCGCGGCTGGTGGTCTTCGCGGCCTGGCTGGTCGCCGCCAGCGTGCCCCCGAGCAGCGCGGCCACCAGCGTCATCGTGCCGCCGTCGGCGCCGAACACCGCCGCGGCCAGCGCCGCGCCGGCCGGGATCCGCACCACGCTGTGCACGATGTCCCACAGCGAGTCGACGCCGGGAATCTTGTCGGCGAAGAATTCGACGAACAGCATGAAGCCGCTGGCCATCAGCACCGCCGGATGCTGGAGCACCTGCAGGCCGCCCGGCAGCGGCAGCCAGCCCAAAGCGCCGGCGAGGCCGGTGACGAACACCACGAGGTAGAGGCGGATGCCGCTGGCCCAGCCCAGCGCCGCGGCCAGCGCGAGCAGCTGCGCGGTGTCGAGCCGGCCGGCCGCCTGCGCGACGTTCGCCGCCATGTCCCCCGCGCCGGAGCCGGCGCCGGCTCCCGTATGGCCAAACAGCGACGCGAGCCAGGCAGCGATGTTCTGGAAGGCGGTTTGCAAGCTGTCCATGCCTGGCTCTGCTGTGTATCAGTCCGCTCGTTCAGTGCGGCAGCCACGCGAGCTTCCGCTTCGCGAGGAACGCCTGCACGCCCTCGCGGCCCTCGTCGCTGGCGCGGATGTCGGCAATGCCCTGCACGGTCGCGGCAATCAGCGACTCGTCGATCTCGCGCCCGGCCACGTCCTGCAGCAGCCGCTTGCACTGCCGCACCGCGTTCGGGCTGGCGCCGGTCAGGGCCTTGAGCACCGTGTCGACCCGCGCATCGAGCAGTTCCGGCGCGACCACCTCGTGCACCAGGCCGATGCGCAATGCCTCGGCCGCGTCGAAGCGCTCGGCGGTCAGGAAGTAGCGGTGCGCGGCGCGCGGCCCCATGGCGCGGATGACGTACGGGCTGATCGTCGCGGGGATCAGGCCGATCCGCACTTCGCTCAAGCAGTAGTGCACGGTGTCGGCGCTGATCGCGATGTCGCAGGCGGCCACCAACCCGACGCCGCCGGCGTAGACGTCGCCCTGCACGCGGGCGACGGTCGGCTTCGGGCATTCGTAGATGGCGCGCAGCATGGAGGCGAGCTTTTCGGCGTCCCTCAGGTTCTCTTCCCGGGTGTAGTCGGCCATGCGGCGCATCCAGTTCAGGTCCGCGCCGGCGCAGAACGCCGGCCCTTCGGCGGCGAGCACGATGGCGCGGATGTCCTGCCGGTCGCCCAGTTGCACGAAGGCTTGCGACAACTCGGCGATGACTTCGTCGTTGAACGCGTTGCGCACTTCGGGGCGCGCCAGCACCACGGTGGCGACGTGGCCCAGCACTTCGATGCGGATGGTGGATGAGCTCATGGTTTCCAGCGGGCGAAGGTGAGAAAGCATTGCGTCCGCATGTCAATGGCCCCACACACGCAGGCCGCGCTGCGCGGCGATGGCGTCGAAATCCCGGTCGCTGTGCAGCAGCAAATAGTCGTTTTCGATACAGAACGCGGCGATCAGCACGTCGATGCCGCTCCGCACCGTGATGCCGCGCGCGCGCATCTGGCGATAGTGCTCGGCGGCGGCGAGCGCGATGTCTTCGCCGCCGCAAGGCTCCACGCTCAGCGTTTGCAAGAGCAGCCGCGCCTGGCGCAGCGTGCGCTCTTCGCGAAAGCCGCGCAGCACCTCGTACAGCACGAGGTCGGGCACCACGAGGCGAGTCTGGCCGTCGTCGAGAAGGCGGCGCAACTCGACCCGCGCCGCCGTGTCGCGCGCGTTGAAAAAATCGATCCAGACGCCGGAATCAACGACCAGCACGATGCTTGGCTTTCGATGCGGCAGGACCAGCGCCATACGCGGCACGCGGCTGGTGCACGGCAGGCGCGTCCGCCGCATGGGCGGGCTCTTCGGTTGCGGGCTGGGTCCAATCGATGGACTCGTCGCCCTCCCACTTGAGCTTGCCCTCCCACTTGAGGATTTCGCGGTACGCGGCTTGCCGCGCCAACAGGCGCAGGCCAGCCTCCACCGTTTCCTTCTTGGTGGTGTAGGGACCCGCCTGCATGGCCTTGACCAGCAGTTCGTCGTCAATATCGATATTGGTCCGCATGATGTGTATGAATTGATAAATATAGGCATATCATACACATTACATCCGGAACACGCCAAAGCGGGTGTCGGCGATCGGTGCGTTCAGCGCCGCGGACAGGCCCAGCGCCAGCACGCGGCGCGTGTCGGCCGGGTCGATCACCCCGTCGTCCCAGAGCCGGGCGCTCGCGTAGTACGGATGGCCCTGCAGTTCGTACTGCTGGCGCAGCGGCGCCTTGAACGCTTCTTCTTCCTCGGCGCTCCAGTGCCCGCCCTTGGCCTCGATGCCGTCGCGTTTGACGGTGGCGAGCACGCTCGCGGCCTGCTCGCCGCCCATCACGCTGATGCGCGCGTTCGGCCACATCCACAAGAAACGCGGCGAGTACGCGCGGCCGCACATGCCGTAGTTGCCGGCGCCGAACGACCCGCCGATGATCACGGTGAACTTGGGCACGGCGGCGGTCGCGACCGCGGTCACCATCTTCGCGCCG
>JAFECV010000442.1 GCA_018241985.1 Pseudomonadota bacterium
CTCGGCCTGTTCGCGCCGCTCGCGCCCGGGCTCGAGCACCGCGCCGGCATGGAGCGCACGCTGCTCGGCTGCCTTGTGCTCGTCACGCTCGGCACGCTGCTGCGCGGCGCCGGCAGCGCGGCGCCGCTGTTCGTCGGCTCGGCGCTGGCGGGCATCGGCATCGCGGTCGCGAACGTGCTGATGCCGGTGCTGGTCAAGCGCGACTTTCCCCGCCACGTCGCGCTGATGATGGGGCTGTACACCGCGTGGGTGCCCGGCGGCGCGGCGGTCGCGGCCGGGCTCACCGTGCCGCTCGAACAGGCTCTGGGCGGCGGCTGGCCGCACGCGCTCGCGGCCTGGGCGGTGCCGGCCGCGGTCGTCACGCTCGTGTGGGCGCCGTATGCGCTGTCGCGCCGGCCGGTGGGCGACGACATGCCGCGAATCAAGGTACAGGGCCTGTGGCGCGACCGGCTCGCGTGGGAGGTCACGCTGTTCATGGGGCTGCAGTCGGCGCTCGCCTACATCGTGATGGGGTGGCTCGCGCCGATCCTGCGTGCGCGGGGCGTGGATGCGGTCAACGCCGGCTACGTGCTGTCGGCGTCGACGCTGGTGCAGATCGCCACCTGCCTCGCGATGCCGGCGCTGGCGGTGCGGCGGCGCAGCCAGTCCAGCCTCGCGCTCGGCGTCGCGGTCGTCACGCTGGCCACGCTGCTCGCCTGCCAGTTCGCGCCGCTCGGCGGCGTCTGGGTCTGGGCCATCGTGCTCGGCGCGGCGCAGGGCGCCGGGTTCGCGCTCGCGCTCACGCTGATCGTGCTGCGCTCGCCCGACGCGCGCGTCGCGTCGCAGCTGTCGGCGATGGCGCAGGGCGTCGGCTACCTGATCGCCGCCTTCGGCCCGCTGCTGGTCGGCCTGCTGCGCGGCTGGACCGGCAGCTTCGACGCCGCCGCCTGGCTCTACCTGCTGATCGCAGCCGTGATGGCCGCCAGCGGCATCGGCGCGGGGCGCGCGCGGCATGTGCTGGAGGCGATGCGATGAAACGAGGCGCGTCGCGGTAGGTACGCCGAATTTTGATAGTCGAATCGCCCTGCAACCAAGGTAGCACCTTCGGTATGCGCTACTAAATTCATAGTTATCGGCAGCGCTGCGTGCCCGCTGCAGCAGGATCCATGAACCGCAGGTCCGTCAGGCCGCCTGCAACTCGACATGCACGCGGCAGCCCAGCGCCGTCGCGATGTTCACCAGCGCATCGAGAGAGAACCGCGAAACGCGGCCGCGCAGCAGGTCATCGACGCGTGGCTGCGTCACGCCGCAATGGGCCGCGGCGTCGACCTGCTTCCAGCCGGCCCCGATGATGACCGCGATCTGCTCCATCAATTCGGCCGGTGCCCGCAGGTTCGCGGCCTATTCGGGCGTGTCGGCGATTGCATCCCACAGCTGCTGAAGGTTTCAACCCGAGTCATCTGACACCTCTCATCAGTTCGGCATATCGGGTCTTGGCCAGCGCTTCATGGCGCGAAGATACTGGTGTACTGGATAGGCGGCCAGGCAGGGAAACGATGCGCGCATTTCACATAAAACGCGCAAATTTGATAAAATCCGAAACCAATGACCCACATTTCAAGGAGTCCAGCATGCAAGTCGTCACCGCATCTGACGTGAAGAACCGGCTTGGAGACCTCTTCGACGCTGTCGAGCAGGACGAGGCTGCCAGTGTGCTGATCGAGCGCAATCGGCGACCTGTGGCGTTGCTCCTGAACGCACGGATCGCCGAAAAGGTCATTCTCGGTGCCTACGCACAGGGGGTTCTTCCTCGATCGATCGCCATGGAGCAACTGGGCCTGGACTGGTATGGCGATCTCTTGCAGCGCATGAACGTCCATGGTATTCCGAGGCCCATGGTTTCCGCCGAGGACGCGGCACGGATGCAAGCGGCTGCGCACGAGGTCCTTTCCGAACTCGGGCCCGAGGCCGGGTCGCCCGCACATCGCAAGGGCCCGAAGGCGCCATGAGTACGACGATCAAGATCGTGCTGCCCGACACCGGGCCGCTGATAACTTTGGCGCATGCGGACGCGCTGGATGCTTTGCTGGTTTTCGATCCGGAGCGCGTCCAGCTGGTGCTGACCGACATGGTTGAATTCGAAGCCACGAGGCGTCGCAGCACTCACGAGGACGCCCAGCGTATTGCCGATTTCATCACCAGGCATGCCGGACGAATCTTCATCGAACCGACCTCCTTTGGAAAGATGGCGATTGCCGCTGCGCAGACCTACGAGAAGTACATCGAGAGTCCGCAGGTGCGCGAGTTCTATGCGGCCACCCAGATGGCGCCGCCTGCGCCACTTTCGCCGAACAGCGGTGAGCTGTCGATCAACAGCTACGTGACCGAATTGATCGGCCAGCCCCCGGGGCCTCCATGCCTGGTGATCGCGGAAGATGACTACTTCCTTAGATCGACCGCTGGTGCGCTACCAGGCAATGCGCACATCATTTCCACGGGGACTTTGCTGGCGGAGATCGAGAAACTGAATCCGAAAGTGAAGGCCAAGGACATCCTGGACGCCGCGAAGCGATTCAAGGGCAGATCTCCCAATCGAGCG
>JAFECV010000443.1 GCA_018241985.1 Pseudomonadota bacterium
GGGGGGCACCGCGGATCCGGCTTCGCCGGTCCGCTGGTGCCGCCCCCTGAAAGGGGGTTGGCGGAGCGACACGAAGTGCGCGCAACCTGGGGGTTAGTAACGGTAATTGTCGTTCTTGTACGGCCCGCTCTTCGCGACGCCGATGTACGCGGCCTGCGCGTCGCTGAGCTCGGTGAGCTGCGCGCCGAGCTTGGAGAGCTGCAGCCGCGCGACCTTCTCGTCGAGCAGCTTGGGCAGCACGTAGACCTTGCCGCGCTGGTACGCATCGGGCCGGGTGAACAGCTCGATCTGCGCCAGCGTCTGGTTCGCGAAGCTCGAGCTCATCACGTAGCTCGGATGGCCGGTCGCGCAGCCCAGGTTCACGAGCCGCCCCTTGGCCAGCAGGATGATCTTCTTGCCGTCCGGGAAGGTCACGTGGTCGACCTGCGGCTTGATCTCGTCCCACTTGCATTCCCGCTCCAGGCTCGCGACGTCGATCTCGTTGTCGAAGTGCCCGATGTTGCAGACGATCGCCTGGTCCTTCATCGCCGCCATGTGCGCGTAGGTGACGACGTCGCGGTTGCCGGTGCAGGTGACGAAGATGTCGGCCTTGTCGGCCGCGTAGTCCATCGTCACGACCCGGTAGCCCTCCATCGCCGCCTGCAGCGCGTTGATCGGGTCGATCTCGGTCACCCACACCTGGGCCGAGAGCGCGCGCAGCGCCTGCGCGCTGCCCTTGCCGACGTCGCCGTAGCCGCAGACGAGCGCGATCTTGCCGGCGACCATCACGTCGGTCGCGCGCTTGATGCCGTCGACCAGCGACTCGCGGCAGCCGTACAGGTTGTCGAACTTCGACTTGGTCACCGAGTCGTTCACGTTGATCGCACGGAACAGCAGCTCGCCCTTCGCGGCCATTTCGGCGAGGCGGTGCACGCCGGTCGTGGTTTCTTCCGTCACGCCGACGATGTCAAAGCCCTTGCGGCTGTACCAGGTCGCATCCTGCGCGAGCTTGGCGCGGATCGCCGCGTACAGCACGCGCTCCTCCTCGCTGGTCGGATGCGCCAGCACCGACGCGTCGGTCTCGGCGCGGCGCCCCAGGTGCATCAGCAGCGTCGCGTCGCCGCCGTCGTCGAGGATCATGTTCGGGCCTTCGCCCTTGGTGCCCTTCGCGCCGAACTCGAAGATGCGGTGCGTGTAGTCCCAGTAGTCGGCGAGCGATTCGCCCTTGACCGCGAACACCGGCGTGCCGCCGGCGGCGATCGCCGCGGCCGCGTGGTCCTGCGTCGAGAAGATGTTGCACGAGGCCCAGCGCACCTCGGCGCCGAGCGCCTGCAGCGTCTCGATCAGCACCGCGGTCTGGATCGTCATGTGCAGCGAGCCGGCGATGCGCGCGCCCTTCAATGGCTGCGCCTTCGCGAACTCGGCGCGGATCGCCATCAGCCCGGGCATCTCGGTCTCGGCGATCGCGATCTCCTTGCGGCCCCAGCCGGCCAGCGACAGATCGGCTACCGCGCTGTCGGCGGTGGATTGGAGGACGGCAGCGTTCATGGTTCGGTCTCCTTGTGCAGGAAAGTTGACGGACCACGCTGGAAGGGGAAACTCACCGCACGGTCAGCGTGGGCGAGCGTCGTTGCATGCAGGGTTCCGAGCCTCACGCCCCGCTCAAGCAGGGGGCGCTGCAACGCTCCTCGGAAAGTGGAGATTGTACAAAATCACTTTTCCAGCTTCCAGTCGCCGTTGACGATCTGGACCAGCACGACGCCCAGGTCGTCGAGTCCGTTGTGATTGGTCGGCGTCATCGTGTAGATCCCGCCCGCCGCCGGTACGCTCTTCAGGCCTTCCAGCGCGTTGCGCAGCGCCTTCCTGAATCCGGCCGCATCGCTCGGGCGGGCCTGTTTCAGTGCGACCGGGATCGCCTGCTCGAGCAGCACGCCGGCATCCCACGCATTCGCGCCGAATTGCGTCAGGGTCTTCTTGCCGTGCGCCCCTTCGTAGGTCGTCGCGAACCGCATCGCCGATTCCTTGATCGGGCTCGTGGCCGGCAACTGCTCCGCTACCAGGCCCGGCGCGACGGCAACGACCGTTCCATTGCAATCGGCTCCGCAGACGCGCAGGAAATCCGGATTGCCGACACCACCGCTCTGGTACAGCGTCCCCTTGTAGCCGATCTGCTTGAACGAACGCTCCGGCAGGGCCGCCGCGGTGCCCGAGGCGCCGATCATCACGGCATCGGGCTTGGCCGCGAGGATGTGCAGGGACTGGCCCGTGACCGACGTCGCGGCCCGACTGTAGCGTTCGTTGGCAACGATCCTGATGCCGGCGGCCTTCGCGGCTTCGGAGAAATTGGTCCACCAATCTTCCCCGAATGCGTCATCGAAGCCGATATAGGCGGCGGTCTTGACGCCCTTGCTCTTCATGTGCTGGATGATGGCGCCGGCCATCAGCGATGTCGTGGGCGCCGTGTTGAAGACCCAGCTGCGCTTTTCGTCGACCGGAAACACAATGCTGCGGCCCGCGGCAATCGATACTTCCGGCACGCCGGCTTCCGCGACCACGTCGCGCATCGCGAGCGAGCTCGGCGTCGTCGTCGCGC
>JAFECV010000444.1 GCA_018241985.1 Pseudomonadota bacterium
GGAAGGCATCGACATGGAAATGCAGATGCTGATCGCGAGCGTCGATCTCGGCCGCGAGAGCCTGCTGGAAACCGCGGCCAATCATCTGCCGATCCTGGAGACGATGGAGCGGCAGGATATCGAGCACGCCGTTCGGGTGATGGAGCAGCACATCCGGGCGACCTGGGATGCGGTGCTGAAGGTCTACCAGAGCGCGGCGCCGGCACCGGCGCCACGGGCGAAACCTGCGCCGCCGGCGCGCGCCATCCGCCTGGGTGGCGCGTGGCAGGCGGACTACGAGAGTGAAGTGGAGGGTATGCGGTGAGATTTGCGCCCAATCGCCTGTACATCGAGGCGTACAACAAGTGTCAGAATTGCGGGTTGCTGTTGTACGAGAAGCCCGTGAACGCGGCGGCCGATGTGGCGGTTGTCGTGGACGGGCGGACCTATTGCTCGGAGTGGTGCGTCACGTGGGAACGTGACCGCAGCACGCGGCTTGCTGCCGAGGCGGTTGGCTAGAGGCCGGTCGCGCGGCGCCGGGCCCATGGCCTGACGCGCGACCGGGATGAAGGACGACAGGGGCTTCACGTCGCGGCGGCCGAAGGTTGCCGCGCACAACAATGGGAACAGACGATGAAACGAGCGCTGTTGGGCGTTTTGTGCTGCGCTGCCGCAGCCTTGGCCGTGTCGCAACCGGCGGCCGCCAAGGATGGCGTCACCATCGGCATGGCGGTGGCTTTCTCCGGCTGGATGGAAGCGTATGACGGCGAGGCGGCGAAGATGGCCCAGCTGTGGGTCGAGCAGAAGAACGCCAAGGGCGGCCTGCTCGGCGCGCCGATCAAGGTCGTCACCGCCGATACCAAGACCGACCGCGTGCAGGGTGCGAAAGCCGGCCAGGATCTGATCCAGCAGGGCGCCGAGCTGCTGCTCGTCTCCGCCGACTATGATTACGGCGCGCCCGCCGCGCTGCAGGCGCAGAAGGCCGGCAAGATCTCGGTCTTCCTCGGCGCCTCCGACCCGAAGGCGGGCGTGCTCGGCGTCGGCCCGCTCTCCTTCACCGCCAACAACGCCGCGCAGCTCGAAGGCGCGGTGATGGGCGAGTGGGGCTACGACAAGAAGGGCTACCGCAAGGGCTACATGCTGATCGACCAGATGATCGAGTACAACAAGTCGATCTGCGCCGGCTATGAATGGGCCTTCCCGAAAAAGGGCGGCAAGATCGAGGGCCAGGACACGTTCAACGGCCAGGACGCCACGATCAGCTCGCAGATCACGCGCCTGAGCAACGCCATCCGCACGAAGGCGGTGGACAGCATCATGCTGTGCTCCACCAACCCGGGCGCGGCGAGCGCGGTGCGCCAGATGCGCGCGGCCGGCATCACCCTGCCGATCCTGAGCGGCACGGCGATGGACGGGCTGTACTGGGTCAACTCGGTGCCGGGCCTGAAGGATTTCTATCTGCCGGTGCAGGCGCTGACGGTGAACGACCCGCGGCCCGCGGTGAACGAGATCACCGCCGCGTATGAGAAGAAGTACGGCAAGCTGCCGACGACGCAGTATGCGTACCCGATCTACGCGTTCCTCGATCTGTGGGCGAAGGCGGTGACGGAAGTGGGGTCGACCGACGGCGCCAAGGTCGTCGCGGTGATGAACAAGTACGACAACGAGCCGACCGTGCTGGGCCCGCGCACCTTCACGCCGAAGCTGCACATCCAGATCAGCGAGCCGATGACCGTCGTCTCCTACGCCGACGGCAAGGAAACGCCGGTCGAGGAATGGAAGATCAAGGACGTGATCCCCAATCCGGTGCTGTATCGTCTGAAGAAGTGACGTGCGTGGCCGCAACCGTGCTCGCGGGCATGGTTGCGGCCGTCTTTGCAGTCGGGCGCGCTGCGTGCGCGTGAAGCGCCGTTGTCGCGCGCGAAACATGGGGTAAGGGCTGGCAGATGAGTTACCGGCTTGGCATTGATATCGGCGGCACGTTCACGGACTTTGTCGCCTATGACGAAAATGGCCGGGCATTGACGGCCTGGAAGAATCTCTCGACGCCACAGAACCCGATCGAAGGCATCATGACCGGGTTGCGGACATTCGGGCAGACGGATGAGATTTCCGCGATCCGGCTCGGCACGACGGTGGCGACGAACGCGCTGCTGGAAGGCAAGGGCGCCCGGGTCGGCTACGTGACGACGAAAGGGTTTCGCGACATCCCGTTCATCGGGCGCGGCAACCGCCGGCATCACTATGACCTGGGCTGGGTGAAGCCGAAGCCGTTCATCCTGCGCCGCGACGCGTTCGAGGTGGATGAACGCATCGGCCCCTCGGGCGAGGTGATCACCGCGCTCGACGAGGATGCCATCGGCGCGCTCGCCGACGAGATCGGCGCCAAGGGCGAGGTGACGTCGGTCGCCGTCGTGCTGCTGCATTCCTACCTGACGCCGGCGCACGAGATCCGCATCAAGGAGATCTTCGCGGAGCGGCTTCCCTCCGTGCCCGTCTCGATCTCCTACGAAGTGCTGCCGAAGTGGAAGGAGCATTTCTGCTCCTCGACGACGATCTGCGACGCGTT
>JAFECV010000445.1 GCA_018241985.1 Pseudomonadota bacterium
GTCGCTGCGGTCGATTCGGCCCGCGACGTCGATCACCACGCCCTCGGCGCTGGTCAGGATCGCGAAGTAGCGGGTGTTCGCGATCGCGCGGCCAAGCTGCTCCAGCACCTCGCGCGCAGCGCTTACCAAGGCGTGGTGCTCGTCCTGCGTGCGTTTGAGCGCCTGCTTTGCGATCGTGTCGAACGCCACCGGCTGCTGCGGACGCTGGCCGCGCGCGAGACACCGCCGCCACGAGCGCTCGATCCATGGCGCCGACAGCAGCGGCTCCGCCGCGCGGCCCTCGTCGATCACGGCGCGGCGCGCCAGATCGATCTGGCGCAGGCGCTGCTCGGGCGAGGAAATCAGGATCGGCTGCACGCTGTTTCAAATTGAGAATTTCAGCCCGATGTTGACATGAAACCAGGGTTTAGCCTAGGTCGGCGCCGCGGCGCGCCTTGAACAATGCCAGCGCTTGGCACACACTCGAATTTCCAGCCTGCAGGAGACATGTCACATGCAAGTCCAACTGAAAGTCAACGGAAAACCCAGCACCCTGGAGCTCGCGCCGAACACGCTGCTGGTGCAGGCGCTGCGCGAACACCTGCAACTGACCGGCACTCACGTCGGCTGCGACACCGCCCAGTGCGGCGCCTGCACCGTGCTGCTGAACGGCCGCGCGGTCAAGTCCTGCAACCTGCTCGCGGCGCAGGCGAACGGCGCCGAGATCACGACGATCGAAGGGCTGGCGCAGCCCGACGGCACGCTGCACCCGATGCAGGCGGCGTTCAAGGAATGCCATGGGCTGCAATGCGGCTTCTGCACCCCCGGCATGGTGCTGAGCGCGATCGACCTGTGCAAGCAGCATCCGAAGGCGACTGAAGCGGAAATCCGCGAACTGCTGGAAGGCAACCTGTGCCGCTGCACCGGCTACCACAACATCGTGCGCGCGGTGCAGCAGGGCGCGGCCGCGATGGCTGCCTGATCGGCTTTCACCGGAACATTAGGAGAACCGACATGGGTGCATCCGACTTCGCGAACCTGCCGCACATCGGCGAGTCCGTGCGGCGCAAGGAAGACTACCGCTTCCTCACCGGCGGCGGCCAGTACACCGACGACGTGAACCTGGCGCACCAGCGCTACGCAGTGTTCGTGCGTTCGCCGCATGCGCACGCGCTGATCAAGGGCATCGCCACTGCCAAGGCCGAGGCCATGCCCGGCGTGGTCAAGATATTCACCGGCAAGGACATCGAGGGCAAGATGGGCGGCCTGCCTTGCGGCTGGCTGATCCACAGCACCGACGGCTCGCCGATGAAGGAGCCGCCGCACCCGGTGCTCGCGCAGGGCAAGGTGCGCTACGTCGGCGACCATGTCGCGATCGTCATCGCCGACACCATCGAGCATGCGAAGGACGCGGCCGAGGCGGTCGAGGTCGACTACGACGTGCTGCCGGCGGTGGTCGACGTGCGCGACGCGGCCAAGGGGACCGCGCTGCACGACGCCGCGCCCGACAACTGCTGCTACCGCTGGGCGCTCGGCGACAAGGCGCAGGTCGATGCCGCGTTCGCGAAGGCGGCGCACGTCACCAAGCTCGACCTGACGAACAACCGGTTGATTCCGAACGCGATCGAGCCGCGCGCGGCGATCGGTTCGTACAACCGCGCGACCGACGAATACACGCTGTACGTCTCGAACCAGAACCCGCACGTCGAGCGGCTGCTGATGACCGCGTTCGTGCTGAGCCTGCCCGAGCACAAGGTGCGCGTGATCGCGCCCGACGTCGGCGGCGGCTTCGGCTCCAAGATCTACCTGTACGCCGAGGACGTCGCGCTGACCTGGGCCGCGAAGCAGCTCAACTGCTCGGTCAAGTGGACGGCCGAGCGCAACGAGAGCTTCGTCAGCGACGCGCACGGGCGCGACCATGTCTCGCACGCCGAAATGGCGATGGACAAGGACGGCAAGTTCCTCGCGCTGCGCGTCCACACCGACGCGAACCTGGGCGCGTACCTGTCGACCTTCGGCTCGTCGGTCCCGACCTACCTGTACGGCACGCTGCTGGCCGGCCAGTACGCGACGCCGCAGATCTACGTCGAGGTCGACGCCTGGTTCACCAACACCGCGCCGGTCGACGCGTACCGCGGCGCGGGGCGGCCCGAGGCCGCGTACCTGATCGAGCGGCTCGTCACCCGCTGCGGTTGGGAACTGGGCCTTGCGCAGGACGAAATCCGGCGCCGCAACTTCATCACCACGTTTCCGTACCAGACGCCGGTCGCGCTGCAGTACGACACCGGCGACTTCCCCGCCTGCCTGGACCAGGCGAACCAACTCGCCGACGTGGCCGGCTTCGACGCGCGGCGCAAGGCGAGCGAAGCCAAGGGCCTGAAGCGCGGCATCGGCTATTCGAGCTACATCGAGGCCTGCGGCCTGGCGCCGTCGAACATCGCCGGCGCCCTGGGCGCGCGCGCCGGCCTGTTCGAATGCGGCGAGGTGCGCGTGCACCCGACCGGCTCGGTCACGGTGTTCACCGGCTCGCACAGCCACGGCCAGGGGCACGAGACCTCGTTCGCGCA
>JAFECV010000446.1 GCA_018241985.1 Pseudomonadota bacterium
GTGCGTCGGCATCGCGAACTCGGCGCCCTTGGGCGTGCTTTCCGGCCAGCGCTGCATGATCGACTTCTGCTTCGTGTAGAAGCGCACGCCTTCCTCGCCGTAGGCGTGCATGTCGCCGAACAGCGAGCGCTTCCAGCCGCCGAAGCCGTGCCAGGCCATCGGCACCGGAATCGGCACGTTGATGCCGACCATGCCGACCTGGATGCGCCGCGCGAACTCGCGTGCCACATGGCCGTCGCGCGTGAAGCAGGACACGCCGTTGCCGAACTCGTGCGCATTGATCAGGTCGACCGCCGCACCGAAGTTCTTCGCGCGCACGCAGACGAGCACCGGGCCGAAGATCTCTTCCTTGTAGATGCGCATCTCGGGCTTGACCTGGTCGAACAGCGTGGCGCCGAGCCAGAACCCCTTCTCGCAGCCGCGGCCGGCGTCGCTCGCGCGGAAGTCGCGCCCGTCGACCACCAGCTTCGCGCCTTCCTGCAGCCCGAGCTCGATGTAGCCGGTGATGCGCCGCTGCGCGGCCTCGCTGACGATCGGCCCCATCTCGGCATCCATCGCGGTGCCGTTCTTGATCTTCAGCGCGTGCGCGCGCCGCGCGAGCTTCGGCAGCAACTGGTCCGCCACGCTGCCGACCAGCACCGCGACGCTGATCGCCATGCAGCGCTCGCCGGCCGAGCCGTAGGCGCTGCCGATCAGCGCATCGACCGCCTGGTCCAGGTCCGCGTCGGGCATCACGACCAGATGGTTCTTCGCGCCGCCGAGCGCCTGCACCCTTTTCCCGTGGCGCGCGCCGGTCTCGTACACATGCTGCGCGATCGGGGTCGAGCCGACGAAGCTCACCGCCTGCACGTCGGGGTGCACGAGCAGCGCATCGACCGCCTCCTTGTCGCCCTGCACCACGTTGAACACGCCGTCGGGGAGGCCCGCCTTCTTCAGCAGCGCGCCGATCAGCAGCGACGGGCTCGGGTCGATCGGGCTGGGTTTCAGCACGAAGCAGTTGCCGCAGGCGAGCGCGACCGGGAACATCCACATCGGCACCATCACCGGAAAGTTGAACGGCGTGATGCCGGCGACCACGCCCAGCGGCTGGCGCGTCGTCCAGTTGTCCAGGCCGCTCGACACCTGCTCGGTGAAGTCGCCCTTGAGCAGTTGCGGGATGCCGCAGGCGAACTCGACGATGTCGATGCCGCGCGCGACCTCGCCCTGCGCGTCGGTGAACACCTTGCCGTGCTCGGCGGTGATTATCTGCGCCAGCTCGTCGCGGTGCGCGTTCAGCAGTTCGAGGAACTTGAACAGCACTCGCGCGCGGCGCAGCGGCGGCGTGTCGGCCCAGGCCGGAAAGGCGTTGCGCGCGGCCGCGACTGCGCGGTCGACTTCCTTGGCGGTGGCCATCGCGACCCGGCCGGTCACGACGCCGGTCGCCGGGTTGAACACGTCCAGCGCGCGTCCGGATGCGCCGGCCGCCACGCGTCCGGCGATGTAATGGTCGATCGATGCGGTAGCCATGATGGGTTTCTCCTGCAGATCGCGGCCGGCAGCCGCGTGCCGTCGCCATGGAATCCGCCGCGCGTTGCGCGACGCGGCGTGCCGGCCTCGGCCCGCCGCAGTCCCGACTCTACGCCTTCTTGCGCCTTCTGCGCCGGTTGCGGCGCGGAAGGCGTCTCTGCTCCCGGCGCGCTGCAGGATCGCACCGGGCCAGCGCGCAGCGAGTCTCAGTTGCCCGTCGTGTCGTGGCCCATCGCGTCGTGCGACATGCCGCCGTGGCCCATCTTGTCGCTGCCTGCGCCATGCCCCATGGCGCCATGACCCATCGTGTCCTTCGTCATCGCGTCGGTCTTGGTCGCGGGTTTTGTCGACGGCTTGGCCATGTGGTCCATCGCCATCGAGTCCTTGTGCATCTGGGCCCCCGGCGCGGTGTCGTGCGACATCGCGTCGTGCCCCATCGCGTCCTGCGCGAACGCGCTCGCGCCGGCAAAAAGAAATGCGCCCGACAGCAGCGCCGTGGCCAGTTTGTTCAGCTTGTTCATGATGAGTTCCTTGATCCAAGTGGGATGCGTTGAAGAATGGCAGTGATGCCGCGTGTCGAAGAGCGCTGACGGCCCGCGGGGCCTTCAGCTGCCCCCGAACCAGTTGTAGCCCTGGTCTTCCCAATAGCCGCCAGGGTAGGTGTTGGTGACGAAGATCGTCTGGATGTACTTCGGGTTCTTGTAGCCGAGCTTGGTCGGTATCCGCAGCTTCATCGGGTAGCCGTACTTCGCCGGCAGCGTGCGCCCGTCCCAGCTCAGCGCGAGCAGCGTCTGCGGGTGCAGCGCGGTCGCCATGTCGATGCTGGTGTAGTAGTCGTCGAAGCAGCGAAAGCCGACGTACTTCGAGCTCAGGTCGGCGCCGACCCGGCGCAGGAAGCTCGCGAACGGCACTCCGCCCCAGCGGCCGATCGCGCTCCAGCCTTCGACGCAGATGTGGCGCGTGATCTGCTCGGCCTGCGGCAGCGCGCGCAGTTCGGCGAGCGACCAGGCGTGCCGGTCCGCGACGCGGCCCGTCACCT
>JAFECV010000447.1 GCA_018241985.1 Pseudomonadota bacterium
TGGGCCGCGCTGTCCTCGATGATCAAGCTCGAGGACAAGGTGAACCGACAGGCCGAAGCGATGAAGGCTCAGCAGCAGAAGATCGAGGATCTCACGGGCCGCGTGATCCGCCTGGAGGCGCAATTGGAACTGCTCACGGCAGCTGCAATGGTCAAGAAACTCAAGGGTGATTGAGGACGCTGCGCCGTCGCCTTGCACTCATCAGGACGGTCGCCCCAGACCGTCGCGCGCACGTGGCGCCGCCGCAGGCCGATCCGCAGCCAGCGCCGACCACAGCGCGGCGAGCACAATCAATCCGCCGCCGATCCAGATGCGACCGTTGAGTTCCGCGGCGCCCAGCGCGACCGACGACGCGCTGGCGAATACCACCTCGGACAGCATGATCAGTGCGGTGCTGTGGGCCGAGAGCCATGCCGCGCCGTACTGCAGCGCGAGGTTCGCGGCGAGGAACGCCAGGCTAAGCAGCAGCGCGTACTGCAGCCACGACACCGCGGGCGCCGGCGGCAGCGCCGCGATGCCGTGCACGGATGCTGCGAGCGCGATGCCCAGCCCCATCAGCGCACCGCCGCCGAACATCGCCAGCGCCCGCGCCTCGGCCGGTGCGCGGCTCAGCTTGCGCAGCATGATGTTGGTCAGCGCGAAGCAGAACCCGGCGCCGAGCGCGAGCCAGTCGGCCGCGCTCTCCGGCACCGGCCATGCCGCATCCGGCGCTTTCAGCACCACCGCCACGCCGGCGAGCGCGAGCAGCATGCGCGACAGCGATGCGCCGCTCGGCCGCTCGCCCAGCAGCAGCCAGGCCAGCAGCACGGCCCACAGCGGCATCAGGTAGAACAGCAGCACCACGCGCACCACGTCGCCGGTCGCGACCGCCCAGTTGAAGCCGACGTTGGTCAGGCCGGAGGCGACGGTCAGCAGCCACAGCTGCCGATGCAGGCGAAAGCCGCGCCAGGCGCGCGGCCGCGCCGCGAACAGCACGGCGAGCGACGCCAGGTAGATGATCGCGGTGGCCCACAGCGGGTGCACGCCGGCCTGCTGCAGCCGGCGCAGCGGCCACCACGACAGGCCCCAGACCAGCGCATTGACCAGCAGCGCGGCGGCGGCCGGCAGCGCATCGCGGCCACGGTGCGCGGGGGCCGTCATCCGTGGCGCACGTCGCTGCGCGCGATCTCGAGCAGGTGCTCGACCTCGTCCGCGTAGTGCTTGCAGTTGTAGCGGTGGCGCCGGCCGATCAGCCACATCATCACCGCGACCATCAGGCCGAAGCCGGTGATCGCCGCGAACGCCGACAGCCCGAGCCCGGCCGCGAGGCTGTAGAGCGCGCCCAGGATCAGGATGCAGGCCTGCTCGTTGAAGTTCTGCACCGCGATCGATCGCCCCGCGCCCATCAGGTTGTGGCCGCGGTGCTGCAGCAGCGCGTTCATCGGCACCACGAGGTAGCCGCCCAGGCCGCCGAGCAGGATCAGGAACGGCGCGGCCACCCAGACGTTGTGGATCGCGTTCAGCACGATCAGCAGCAGCCCCATCGCGACGCCGAGCGGGATCACGCGGGTCGCGGTGTCGAGCCGCATCTGCATCGACGCGATCACCGCGCCGACCGCGGTGCCGATCGCGATCACGCCGATCAGCGACGACGCCTGCGTCATGCTGTAGCCCAACGCGACCGCGCTCCACGCCAGCACGATGTAGCGCAGGTTGCCGCTGACGCCCCAGAACAGCGTGGTGGTCGACAGCGAGATCTGGCCCAGCTTGTCGTGCCACAGCCGCGAGTTGCAGCGCAGGAAGTCCGGCACCAGCTCGGCGAAGTTGGTCGCCATCGGCCGCATCTCGACGCCGGTGAGCGGGATGCGCAGGTTCAGCCACGCGGCCAGCGAGTAGACGCCGATCAGCACCGCGATCGCCGCCTGCGGCGGCGTACGGATGCCGGTGTCGATGAACGGGAAGTCGAACGACAGCAGCATGCTCGAAACCCGGTGCCCGATCAGCTGCCCGCCGAGCAGCACGCCGAGGATGATCGACGCGATCGTCAGCCCCTCGATCCAGCCGTTCGCCTTCACCAGCAGCGACGCCGGCAGCAGTTCGGTCAGGATGCCGTACTTCGCCGGCGAATAGGCGGCGGCGCCGAGGCCGACCACCGCGTACGCGAGCAGCGGGTGCGTGCCGATCAGCATCAGCGCGCAGCCGATCATCTTGATCGCGTTGCTGATGAACATGACGCGGCCCTTGGGCTGCGAGTCGGCGAACGCGCCGACGAACGGCGCGAGGATCACGTAGAACAGCGCGAACATCGGCACCAGCGCCGCTTGCTGCCACGCCTTGCCGCCCGCGACCTTGATCAGCTCCACCGCGGCGACGAACAGTGCGTTGTCGGCCAGCGAGCTGAAGAACTGCGCCGCCATGATGGTGTAGAAACCGCGCTTCATGAAATGAAGTGAACCACCCCCAGGCTTCGCGCACTGCGTGTCGCTTCGCCAACCCCCTCTAGGGGGCACCGCCAGCGGCCGGGCCAAGCCCGATCCGCGGCGGTCGCTTGAACGG
>JAFECV010000448.1 GCA_018241985.1 Pseudomonadota bacterium
GTGCAGCTTCATCGGGGGTTCTCAACTGTGGTCCAATTGTAGGCTTTCACCCCGTCGACGCCCCTCGGAGGGACATTGAACAGCATCCGCAAATCGGCCAAGCTCGCGAACGTGCTCTACGACATCCGCGGCCCCATCATGGAGGCCGCCCGGCAGATGGAGGACGAGGGCCACAAGATCATCAAGCTGAACATCGGCAACCTCGCGCCGTTCGGCTTCGACGCGCCCGAAGAGGTGCAGCAGGACATGATCCGCAACCTGCCGAATTCGGCCGGCTATTCGGACAGCAAGGGCATCTTCGCGGCGCGCAAGGCGATCATGCACTACAGCCAGCAGCAGGGCGTGGCCGGCGTCACGCTCGACGACGTCTACCTCGGCAACGGCGCGAGCGAGCAGATCGCGATGGCGACGAACGCGCTGCTCGACGATGGCGACGAGCTGCTGCTGCCGTCGCCCGACTACCCGCTTTGGACCGCGGTCACCAGCCTGTCGGGCGGGCGGCCGGTGCACTACCGCTGCGACGAGGCGAACGGCTGGCTGCCCGACCTTCAGGATATGCGCGCCAAGATCACGCCGCGCACGCGCGGCATCGTCGTGATCAATCCGAACAACCCGACCGGCGTGCTGTACCCGGCGGACTGCCTGCGCGCGATCGTCGATCTGGCGCGCGAGCACGAGCTGGTGCTGCTCGCCGACGAGGTGTACGACAAGGTGCTGTACGACGGCGGCCGGCATACCGCGCTCGCGAGCCTGTCGACCGACGTGCTGACGCTCACCTTCAATTCGCTGTCCAAGAGCTACCGCTCCTGCGGCTACCGCGCCGGCTGGCTGGTGGTGTCGGGCGACAAGGCCGCGGCGGCCGACTACATCGAGGGCCTGAACATGCTCTCGAACATGAAGCTGTGCGCGAACGTGCCGGGCCAGTGGGCGATCCAGACCGCACTCGGCGGCTACCAGAGCATCAACGAGCTGGTCGGCGAGGGCGGGCGCCTCAGGCGCCAGCGCGATCTCGCGTACGAGCTGATCAGCGCGATTCCGGGCGTCTCCTGCGTGCGGCCGAACGCGGCGCTGTACATGTTCCCGCGGCTCGACCCGGCGGTGTATCCGATCGCCGACGACCGCCAGTTCTTCCTCGAGCTGCTGCGCCAGACGCGCGTGATGCTGGTGCAGGGCACCGGCTTCAACTACCCGGACCACCAGCATTTCCGCATGGTGTTCCTGCCGCACGAGGACGAGCTGCGCGACGCGATCGCGCGCATCGCCGGATTCCTGGAACGCTATCGTAAACGTAGCATATAGCGCAGACGGTACCTTGGCTTCGGCCGTTTTTTGTTCGAAAAGTGATGAAACCGATTCAAGTAGGCCTGCTCGGCATCGGCACGGTGGGCGGCGGCGTGTTCGAGGTGCTCGCACGCAACCAGGAAGAGATCCGGAGCCGCGCCGGGCGCGGTATCGAAATCACCACGGTGGCCGATCTCGACACGCGGCGCGCCGAAGCGCTGGTCAAAGGCCGTGCCCGGGTGGTGAGCGATGCGCGCGCGGTGATCGCGGACCCGGCGATCGACATCGTGATCGAGCTGATCGGCGGCTACGGCATCGCGCGCACGCTGGTGCTCGAAGCCATCGCGGCCGGCAAGCACGTGGTGACGGCGAACAAGGCGCTGCTGGCGGTGCACGGCACCGAGATCTTCGAGGCCGCATCGAAGCACGGCGTGATGGTCGGCTTCGAGGCCGCGGTGGCCGGCGGCATTCCGATCATCAAGGCGCTGCGCGAAGGGCTGACCGCGAACCGCATCGAGTGGATCGCCGGCATCATCAACGGCACGACCAATTTCATCCTGTCCGAGATGCGCAGCAAGGGGCTGGACTTCGCCGCCGCGCTGGCCGACGCGCAGCGGCTCGGCTATGCCGAGGCGGACCCGACCTTCGACATCGAGGGGATCGACGCGGCGCACAAGGCGACCATCATGTCGGCGATCGCGTTCGGCATTTCGGTGCAGTTCGACCGCGCCTATGTCGAGGGCATCTCGAAGCTGGCGGCGACCGACATCCGCTACGCCGAGCAGCTCGGCTACCGGATCAAGCTGCTCGGCATCACCAAGCGCACCGCGCAGGGCGTCGAGCTGCGCGTGCACCCGAGCCTGGTGCCGGCGCGTCGCCTGATCGCGAACGTCGAAGGCGCGATGAACGCGATCGTGGTGCAGGGCGACGCGGTCGGCACCAC
Source organism: Pseudomonadota bacterium (assembly GCA_018241985.1). Taxonomy (GTDB): domain Bacteria; phylum Pseudomonadota; class Gammaproteobacteria; order Burkholderiales; family Burkholderiaceae_C; genus Rhodoferax_A. Next base: position 2,225 of record JAFECV010000448.1, read on the forward strand.
GCTGTACTACGGCAAGGGCGCGGGGGCCGAGCCGACGGCCAGCGCGGTGATCGCGGACCTGGTCGACATCACCCGTCTCCACACCGCGGACGCCGCGCAGCGCGTGCCGCACCTGGCGTTCCATCCGCACGCGATGAGCAGCCTCTCGGTGCTGCCGATGAGCGAGGTCGTGACCAGCTATTACCTGCGGCTGCGCGTCGCCGACGAGGCCGGCGTGCTCGCGCGCGTGACCGGCATCGTCGCCGACGCCGGGATCAGCATCGACGCAGTGCTGCAGCGCGAGGCCGACGAACTGGTCGGCGAGAACGGC